>NZ_BOVK01000071.1 GCF_018403685.1 Xylanibacillus composti | reverse complement strand
CACAAAATCTTTGACAGACCCTAAAGCGGAGCCGCTTTCCACGCCCAAAAAGCTTCAGAATGATCCTTGTTCTTGCCGTTGGCATGTGTTTGGATCATTGGGAAGAGTTGCCCGCGAGGCGTCAAACACGTAAACTGCCGGACAAATACGGCAGCGCTGGTGGCTTATTCGCCTAGCGGCGGTAAGGTTTTATGGCGTTGGTTCGCACGGTCGCGGAGCGCAGCGGCTTACAACGCCAAAAGAGTTTACAAATGATCTGTATCTTTGCCGCAGGCATACAGTTCGATCATTTGGAGGGTATTAGCGCTTCGTATCGAGAAGCGCATAAAAAGACCGGGAATCCGTATGCGATGGATTTCCCGGCGGGGTTGCCGCTAAATTGTATTTCAATCGGCTACTTCCATCAGCAATAACTCAATCCCCATGTAGAAAACCTTAACTGGAACGCATCCAGTTAAGGTTTTCAAAAATACTAACAACAATTGAGACCTTTCAATTGGTTGTTCTTTATTGTCCAACCATATTTTTTGTAGTCAATCTCGGTTCCACATTGACTACAACTTCCCGGCCAGCCAGATTGTCTCCATTCTGCTAATACCCCTAAATTAATGGAGTGGCAAATGGCCGTCCATTCGTAATTGTCCAAGTGTAAAGCTTCGTGTATCTCTTGAGCAAGCTTCCCATCATGAAAATCATCAATTGTCTGATCTAGAATATCATGGGCTTGATCGACTGTAATTTCGTTGTCAATAAGTTTTTGTAAAATATCAGTCAATGTCAATCGTCCTTCCTTTGACAGGTCCTTTATATATTTGGCCTGTTATCGGGTCCATCGACCCCAAATGTTTACCTTTGCTGTTGTACACTTCAATATCATTATGGGTATGATCCCATTCATAGAATTGCTTACTTCTTCCATGACCTGTTGTTCTTCTATCCTTTCCCTTAACATTATCGAAGGTTTTCCACACAGGGCTTTCTTGTTTTAATACATTGAATACACGTTTTTTATCGGAAGCAAATAACTGCAAGTCTAATTTTAATCTTCCATTCAAGTATTTCGTAGCACCATACATGCCTGCCGCTAATTTCGCAATATCTGCCTGTCCGGCTTCAAACGCAGCAGCTTCAGCCTCGTGAAGTTTCCAACTGGCTCTTGCAAAATAAAGATCATGCTTCTTCTCATCAAGCTCCCCATAATAGCCATCTTGGTAGGCTAACAGTCTGGCCAAGTCACCTGCCATATCCATTGGGGACTGATAAAGACCTGTATCCAGCTTGAGTTGCATGCTGGCTTCATGAGCCGTAATCGTTTTGTAAAGTTGTTGACATGCACTCTGCGAAGTACAAGCTGCCCTATATCCCGATGGATCAATAAAGATCAGCGGATTATTCATTACATACGTATAAAGGTTGAGTGTTAAGGGATTACTAATATCCCCCTCATAACTATCTTAGACTATGAACCCAC
>NZ_BOVK01000070.1 GCF_018403685.1 Xylanibacillus composti | reverse complement strand
GTCATGCCGAGAGACTCCCACTGGGCGCCTGTCAGTCGAGCTGTCACGCCGAGAGCCTCCCACGGTGCCTGTCAGTCGAGCTGCCATGCCGGGAGCCTCCCACTGGGCGCCTGTCAGTCGAGCTGCCATGCCGGGAGCCTCCCACGGTGCCTGTCAGTCGAGCTCCTATGTCGGTGTTCGTGCAGGGCAAGCGGGCTCCTCAAAAGCGAGCTTCTGCGCCGATGGCTCTCGACCGACGCTTTACTCCCCGCTCTCGATGAATCTCTTCAGATCCACCTTCTGCCCGGTCTTCGCGCTTTCCAGCGCGCCGAATACCATCGCAATGCTCATCAGGTTGTCGCGGCAATCGGTCTCCGCCGGGCGGCCTTCGTGCAGAGCGGCGAACATTTCGTCCAGGCAGCCAGCGTGTCCGCTCTGTCCCTGCCAGGTCATGTCCGCTCCTTTCCGAACCGTGTCCTTGAAGAACTTCCCGGATTGATCTCCGGACGCCACGACCTCAGCATAAGGGGCGTTGTCGCCGTCCCAGATTGCAGTGCCGCGCTCGCCGGTAATTCTCCATGTGGCTTCCCAGGATGTCGGCGCGCCTTCCGCAGCCCAGGAGCCGCGATAGCAGAAGACGGAGCCGTCAGACATCTCGAAGATGCAGATCGCAGCGGCATTGCCTTCATACCAGGAGCCGGGCGTATTGAACTCGTGGCAGTAGACGGATACCGGATCGGCGCCGGAAATAAAGCGCGCCTGGTCGAACGTATGGATCGCCATGTCCACGATGAGCGGGCTCTCCATCTGCTCGCGGAAGCCGCCGAAATGCGGCCCCAGGAAGAAGTCGGCGCCAATGTAGCCGATGCGGCCGATCGTGTCGCCGGCCAGCATGTCGCGCAGCGCGCGAATATTCGCATTGTAGCGGCGATTCTGCATGACGGCGAAGGACTTGCCGGATTTCTCGGCGATCTCTACGATGCTTCGCGCCTCCGCCATCGTCGCGGCCATCGGCTTCTCGCCGAAAACATGGCAGCCCATCTCCAGCGCAGTGGTGCACACCTTGTAGTGGCTGGCCGGAATCGTAACGTCGATGACGATCTCTGCGCCCGACTGCTTGATCGCCTGCTCCAAATCCGTGAAGATCAGGCAGTTCAGGCTGTGCTTTTCCGCCATCTTCCGGGCCGCTTCCCCGTAGATATCGACCAGCGCGGCAATTTCCACATCGTCCCGCTTCAGCAAATACTCGATCCATACATTGGACATGCCGCCGCAACCGATGACAGCAACTTTTTGCTTGCTCATGATGTTGGTGGTCCCCCTTATTTCGGGTTCGGCACAAAGTCGCCGCCCCGGCATCGCTTCAAGTAGTTCAGTGCATGAACTTGCCCGGTCATCTCCAATTCGTCGCGGTATACCGGATCATGCCAGCCTTCAATGTCGATCGTGCCTTTGTAGCCGTGTTGGCGCAGAATCGTAATGATGTCCGACCAGTTCGTGTCGCCGAAGCCCGGTGTCCGATGCCATACATACTGCTTAGGCCCATGAACGCCGTATTCCTTCACGATATCCCAGGCGATGGTCGCATCCTTGCCGTGAACGTGGAAAATCTTGTCGACCCACTTGCGCAGCTGCGGGATCGGGTCGATCAGGCTGACCATCTGGTGGCAGGGCTCCCATTCCAGGCCGATGTTGTCCGCCGGAACCGCATCGAACATCATCTCCCAAGCGGTCGGATTGTGCGCGATGTTCCAGTCGCCGCGCCACCAATCGCCGTTCATATCGCAATTCTCGAAGGCAATCCGCACGCCGCGGTCAGCCGCGCGCTTGGCCAGCTCGCCGAACACTTCCTTGAATTTCGGGATTGACTCCTCGATCGGTCTGTCTACGATCCGTCCGGTGAAGCCGTTGACCATATTCGTGCCGAACAGCTCAGCCGCGTCGATCAATCGTTCCCAGCTGGCGAGCGTATCCGCGTTCTTCCCTGTACCGGTCAGCGGGTTGCCAAAAATACCGAGAGTGGAAATGACGATATCATGCTCGTCTGCAATCTCCCGCACGCGCTTCGCCGTTTCCACCAAATCCACGTTGCCAGTCGTCTGCCAAAAATTCAGGCCGAAGCTCTCGAATCCGTAAGGAATAATCTGCGGCAGCACTCTGACAGCGTCTCCGCCTCCTACTAACGTGCCAATACGAATATCATGTCCCATTGTTTCACTCTCCTGATGTCAAAATGTATGCGATCTCCCGCAACCCCAAGCATGATCGGCAGCCGCGTATGGAGCAAGCTGTCCATCCAGCAGCATGCAATGATGATTATAAGGGGTGCGACTCCGTCCGCAATCGAACAGGAGTCGCGAAGTTATAGCAAAATCCTATGCAATCACATCTCGCTTATCTTCACCCAGCGGCGCTCGGCGATTGACTTGTCCACAGCCTCCAGCACTTCCTGGCATTGCACACCGTCCCGGAAGTTCGGCACCGGCTGACGATTGTCCCGGATCGCATGGAGCAGCTCCAGCGTTTCATGGATGAATGTGTGCTCGAAGCCGATCGTATGGCCCGGCGGCCACCAGGCATCCATATAGGCATGGCTCGGATCTGTGGCAAGCACGCGGCGGAAGCCCTGCACATCCTCGGCATCGTCCGTGAAATACACCTGCAGCTCGTTCATACGCTCGAAATCGAACTTCACGCTGCCCTTGCTTCCGTTGATTTCGAACGAGTTCGTGCAGCGGTGGCCGGGTGCGAATCGGCTGGCCTCGAAGCTGCCCAGTACGCCGTTGTCGAAGCGAGCCAGGAACAAGGTCGCATCGTCAACAGTTACCTCGCCTTTCGGCCCTTCGCTGCTGCCGGAAGCGCTCAAGCCGCTCATTTCTCCCGCCAATGGCCGTTCCTTGATGAAGGTCTCGCTCATTCCGATGACCTCATGGAATTCGCCGACAAGGAAGCGCGCCAGATCGATCAGATGTGCGCCTAGATCCCCATGCGAGCCGGAGCCGGCTATGTCCTTCTGCAGCCGCCAGACAAGCGGGAAGTTCGGATCCACGATGAAATCCTGCAGGAAGGAAGCGCGGAAGTGATACAGCTTGCCGAGACGCCCGTCGGCGACAAGCTTCTTCGCCAGCTGCACGGCCGGCGCGAAGCGATAATTGAAGCCGACCATATGCTTCACGCCGCTCGCTTCTGCCGCATCCAGCATTTCCCGCGCATCGCTTAAGGTCAAGGCCAGCGGCTTCTCGCAGAACAGATGCTTGCCTGCACGCGCCGCTTCTACGGCAATTTCCTTATGGGCGTTGCTGGGCGCGTTGATATCGATGAGATCGATGTCATCGCGCTGGATCAGCTTGCGCCAATCGGTCTCGATGCTCTCCCAGCCGAATTGCGCAGCCGCCTGCTCCACGCCGCTCGGGTCACGGCCGCAGATTGCCTGCATGACCGGCTTCGGCGATTCCGGGAAGAACATCGGCAAATCCTTATACGCGTGGCTATGCGCCTTGCCCATAAATTTGTAGCCAATCATGCCTACTTTTACTTGATCCATTGTTGTCTCCTCCTCTGTATACTATCTGCATGCACTTGCTTGCCGGGGCTCCTTTGCCCCTATGATGTGAATGAGTCCGTTCCAGTCTGTCTATCCGTGATTTCACGCGATTGTCTGCTGTTTCTCTCGCGCATGCGCTGTCATGCCTCGCCTTCTCAAGCTTCACCGTTCATCGAAATAGTAGTATACTATTGCCTACAACCATGACCAGCTTGTCATGATCGCATTCTTCCTTGCTGCGATCATACAATGCTAGGCATACGGAGGAGAGGCATCATGAACTACGAGCTTAGGCATGGCAGTGCAGACTTCCCGCTTCATGTGTACTATAACGGCGTCCCGGCCCTGCCGGATCGTCACGACCGCTTGTTCTATACCCACTTCCACCACCACCTGGAATGGATCGTCGTGCTGGCAGGCAAGGCCCGCTTCGAGATCGATACCGAGCATGTGATCGGAGAGCAGGGCGATCTCATTATGGTCAACAGCGGTCTGATACACGGCGCGTCTTCCCTGCTCGGCGAAAGCTGCGAGATAGCCTCCATCGTGTTCGACCTGTCGATGCTGTTCGGGCGCAAGGAAGATTTGTGCACCGAGCAGTTTCTGGAGCCGTTCCTGAACAATACGTATGCCTTGCCCAACCGATTGTGCGGCACACTTCCGGTAACCAAGCGGATTCATAAAAACTGGATGCACATCCTGAAGCAGTTCCGCCACAAAAAGCCGGGCTATACCTTGAAGATCAAATCAGCGCTGTTCGACACGTTCTATGAATTGTTCAACGCCGGCCTCTACGAGGAATTGACCTCACAGAGCCCGAAGGATTACAGGCAAACGCTGCGTCTCAAGCAAATTCTCGATTACATGGACGCCAACCTGACCAAGAAGCTGACGGTTCAGCAGCTGGCAGAGCATGTGCATATCAGCAGCGCGCACTTCTATACCTTCTTCAAGTCCATGACCGGCCAGAGCCCCATCGAGTACTTGAACAACCTTCGGCTGACCCGCGCCCAGAGCATGCTGCAAACCCACCAGCTTACCGTGCAGGAAACTGCCGCGCGCGTCGGCTTCGAGAATGTCAGTTACTTTATCCGCCTGTTCAAGACCAAGTTCGGCCTGACACCGCAAGCCTTCGCGCGCTCGCTGGAAAACTGATCGCAGCCGCCGGCCGGAGAGGCGAACAGCCGCTTATTCGGCCAAGTTCCGGCCTGTCAACATCCGGCTCTTACACCCACCACATTTCGCCGAGCGGTTCTTTGATAATCACTTGCCTTAGGTTCGCTACAGCGCGCTGCAGACCTTCATCGACGGACATCAAGCCGTCCTCGTGCTCGATGCTGACCACGCCGTCGTATCCGACCTGACGGAGCTTGCTGATGATATCGGCCCACTCCTTCATATCGTGGCCATACCCGATTGTCCGGAAAATCCAGGCACGGTCCGCCATCTGGGCATAAGATTGCATATCGGTCAGCCCCGCGCGGTTCACATTGACCGGATCGATAGCCGTATCCTTCGCGTGGAAATGGTAGATCGCCTTTTCCCTGCCCAGAATGCGGATCGCTTCAATCGGATCGATGCCCTGCCACCACATATGGCTCGGGTCTACGTTCGCTCCAATGACTTCCCCGACGGCATCGCGCAGCTTCAGCAAAGTAGCGGGAGTATGTACGGAGAATCCGCCGTGCATCTCCAGCGCAAACCGCACATGGTGCTTTTCCGCGAATTTGCCCATCTCTGTCCAGTAAGGAATCACCTTGTTCTCCCACTGCCAGGCGAAAACATCCTGGAAATCGTTCGGCCACGGCGCTACCGGCCAATTCGGGTACAGGGCCCCTTCGTGATCGCCCGGCAGTCCGGAGAAGGTCACGACTGTCGGCACCTCCAGCTGTTCAGCCAATTTGACAGTAGCTTCGAGATCGTCGTGGAATTGCTGGGCAATTTGCTCCTGCGGATGCAGCGTATTCCCGTGACAGCTTAACGCGCTAATTGTCATCCCCCGGGATTCGACCGCCTTCTTGAGCGCTTTGCGCTTCGCCTCGTCCACCAGCAGCTCTTGCGGGTTGCAATGCGCGTTGCCGACATAGCCGCCCGTTCCAAGCTCGACAGACTCCACCCCTTGCTGTGCAAGATCATCCAACGTTTCCTCCAAAGACCTCTGACTGTACAGAACCGTAAATACACCGAGTTTCATTGACGCCGCCTCCTTGGTTTCTTTGGATGGGATTCCCCTTTGGTTGTATGCGCTTTCATAAAAGCTGCGATACTGGCTGCTCGCACCTGCCAATCCCGCAACAGCTTGCGGGAAATAGCACAAGATCAGGATCGACTCAGATCCGTTGACCTAACCAAAGGCTGCTGCAATGCTGTAGTTCTTGTTTGTATACTATGATTATATGTGCTAGTCTTCCTCTTGAAATCGAACAAGAATCGCATAGTTATAGCAGAATACTATGATTCCAGCATCCGAAAAGGGCGTCTGTGCGCAGTTTGCGGCAAAAAAAACGCCACCGCTCTCCAGCAGTGGCGCTTCCCTATATCCCCTCTATCCTGCTTAAACCATCACCTTGCACATATCATTCGTGAAGGCGACCGGGTCTTCCACCGGCAATCCTTCGATCAGCAGAGCCTGGTTGTAAAGCAGATTCGTGTACAGCTCCAGCTTATCCTTGTCGGAGGACTGCGCTGCCTTCAAAGCCCGGAATACGTCATGGTTGACGTTGATCTCCAGCACCTTGTCGGCTTTGACATCCTGGCCGTTCGGCATCGCCTTGAGGATTTTTTCCATCTCGATTGTAACCTCGCCCTCCGTGGACAAGCAGACCGGATGGGTCTTCAGCCGCTTGGAGGCGCGAACCTCCTTCACCTTGCCGCCAAGTATGCCTTGCATCGCTTCGAACAGATCCTTGTTCTCGTTCTTCTCGGCATCGGTCTCCTTCGACTCCGCATCCTCAATCCCCAAGTCGCCGCTGGAGACATTGCGGAATTCCTTGTCCTTGTACTTGCCGATCATCTTGATGGCGAATTCGTCGATGTCTTCCGTGAAGTACAGGATTTCGTAGCCTTTGTCCGCAACCATCTCGGTTTGCGGCAGCTTCTCCAGCCGCTCAATCGATTCGCCGGCTGCGTAGTAAATATATTTCTGCTCTTCCGGCATGCCGGTCACATACTCGTCCAGCGTGACGAGCTTCTTCTCCTTCGACGAGGTGAACAGCAGCAGGTCTTGCAAGTCGTCCTTGTTCGCGCCGAACTCGTTGTATACACCGAACTTCAGCTGTCTGCCGAACGATGCGAAGAACTTCTCGTACTTCTCGCGGTCATCCTTCAGCATGCTTTGCAGCTGTCCCTTGATCTTGTTCTTGATGTTCTTGGCAATGAGCTTCAGCTGGCGGTCATGCTGCAGCATCTCGCGCGATATATTAAGCGATAGATCTTCCGAATCGACCATGCCCTTCACGAAGCTGAAGTAGTCCGGCAGCAAGTCCGCGCACTTGTTCATGATCAGCACGCCGTTGGAATAAAGCTCCAGGCCTTTTTCATATTCCTTCGTATAATAATCGAACGGCGTATTCTCCGGAATGAACAGGATCGCCTGATAGACCGCTGCGCCGTCCGCGCTCACATGAATATGCGCCAGCGGCTTGTCGAAGCCGTAATGCTTCTCGTTGTAGAAATTCTCGTAGTCCTCGTCGGTCAGTTCGCTTTTATTTTTCCGCCAGATCGGGATCATGCTGTTGACAACCTGCTCTTCGGTGTAATCCTCGAACTCGTTGTCCTCGCCTTCCTTCGGTCGCTTGCCGGTGATGTCCATCTTGATCGGATAGCGGATGAAATCAGAATACTTCTTGATGATTGCCTTCAATCGGTACTGGTCCAGAAACTCGTCGTACTGCTCGTCCTCGGTATTTTCCTTGATCTTCAGAATAATGTCCGTGCCGACCGTTTCCTTCTCGCAAGCCTTCACCGTATAGCCGTCCGCTCCCTTGGACTCCCACTGGAACGCTTCCTCGCTGCCGAGCGCCTTGCTCCTGACCGTAACAACATCCGCCACCATGAACGCGGAATAGAAGCCAACGCCGAACTGGCCGATTATATTATGTCCGTCCTTCGCTTCATTCTCCTGCTTGAACGCAAGCGAGCCGCTCTTCGCAATGACGCCGAGATTGTTCTCCAGCTCTTCCTTCGTCATGCCGATGCCGGTATCGGAGATCGTCAGCGTGCGGGACGATTTGTCCGGTGTAATCTTAATGAAGTACTGCTCCTTGTCAAATACAAGCTGTTCGTCGGTCAGCGCCTTGTAATAAATTTTGTCGATGGCATCGCTTGCATTGGAGATCAATTCCCTCAGGAAAATTTCCTTCTGTGTGTAGATCGAATTGATCATCATCTCCAACAAGCGCTTGGATTCCGCCTTGAACTGCTTCTTCGCCATTATTTCGTCTCCTTTCGATTCGTACAATGGGCGTGCTGGCATTCTGGTCGTTACGCGACAATTGCGTTAGCACTCAAGCAACGAGAGTGCTAAATATTCCTTTCTATTATATACCATACTGAAAAAAACACTGTCAATAGAAGCAGGCATTTGTGCGGTGAGGAACGGGGACGGGGTGCAGCAAAAGGGCTGTGAGCGTGTGGAAGTGAATGCTAAAAGTATGTCTCTCCACGGTTCCAGTATGGCAGCTAGAGCTCTAACGGAAGTCAGAAGCACTATTTCACTGATTTTCAGGTGATTTTACTTTTAACGGAACTGAGAGAGCTTATTGCACGAAATATGTGCACAAAACCCAGGGGTACGCGTACATAAGGGCTGTAGCTTCCGTAAGAATGAAATGTGCTGCAAAAAAGGTCCATTAGCGGCTGTGAGTTCCGTTAGCTGGAGCCTCTGTGTGGCTCTGGCTTGGTTCTGCCACAAGTTTAGGACGGGGCGATAAGGGATGCGTTCAACATCTGATTCTAGATTGGATCATGGCTTGTTCGTCTCCGGATTAGGCAGACTCTCGTTCAGGCTCGCGGCACGCCGGATGTTGCCTAGGGTCTGTCGCCGCATGCAGACCTTCTTATATAGGTTAGAAGATTCACATCATCGGAAGAGACTAGGAATTTAGTCCTTCCACCAGGTCTATCGTCGTGCTATAATGGGTACAAGTAAATAGGTCTAGGAGAAAATGGCAAACCTGTCGAAAGGCAGGGACGCAAAGCCACAAGTCTTAGGTGCCCAGCATGTGCTGATTCGCGTGCGGCATGATGACGGTTGGGTTACCTTGAAGATCCTTGGGATTGAATCGCAAGACGCTCTTGAAGGGTGTCTTTTTTTTATTCTGCGTATAAGTCGGATGACCATCCTAGAAACCAGCAGACACGGAGGGACACCATGAGAATTATTCCGATCGATCAATATGATGAAAAAAGCATGATCCTGGCCATGCCCGTCTATGATTCACAACGCCGCATCCTCATTGCAGCGAACCAAACCATACACCCCAAGTTTCAGATTCGGTTGAAGCATATGGGCATTCGCGTCCTTGTCATAGAGGATGCGATCTCCAAAGGCATCACGCTTGAAGAAATGATAGATATGCCCACTTGGCTCGACATTGCGGAGAATATCCGGGACGCCCACGCCGCCGTACGTGCCCGCAAACCGATCCAAATGCGGGACATCCTGAGCGCGGCAGGCAAGCTGATCCGCGAGACACAGCTCCGTCCCGTGCTGGTTCCCATTCCGACATCCACCATTTCCATGGATCTCGCGCCGTATGCGCATGCTGTCAACGTCGCGCTCTTGGCTTTGCAGGTTGGCAACAAGCGCGGATACAACGACCTCATGCTGCGGGATTTGGCTGTAGGCTGTCTGCTGCACAGTATTGGCGAGGCTGTGACCGCTGATGCGGACAAGGTGCCGGAAGCCGGCTTTCAGGTGCTGCGGAATGTGCGCGAATTAAGCCTTGTCTCCTCGCATATCGCCTTCCAATATAATGAGCGTCTGGATGGCAGCGGAGCGCCAAGAGGAATCAAAGGCAGCGCCTTCCATGAGTATGCTCAAATCGGGAGCATGTGCAAGCTGTACGACCGCGCTGTGTCCTCAGAGGAATTGCTTCCGCACGAAGCCATGGAAGCGATCATGGCCATGAGCGGGCTCGCCTATACGCATGGAGTGATTAATGATTTCGTACGTGCCGTTCCGGCATATCCGCCGGGAACCATGGTCAAGCTGCAGTCGGGGAAGGAAGCGCTGGTGGTGAAAATCACCAACCATATGCAGCGTCCCGTTGTCCGCGAACTGGGCAGCAAGACAGAGATAGATCTGTCCGACCATCCAACCGTAATGATCCAAGGCGTAAAGCCAGCAGAAGCATCGAACTTCTAATGCAGCATCATCCTGTCAAGCTGCAACCAGCCTACATGCATGTTAACAGCAAAGGAGCTGTTCCGGGGCGAATGCCTTTCGCTTGTATCGGTACAGCTCCTTTGCTGTTAGATGGAGATATAAATATGAACCTCTTGGTCATCCGAGCCTTCCGGACGCTCCTGATATTCCTCGAAGTCGCAGCGATACGCCCGCTCCAGCGGCATGTCCCACAGCTTGCTCCAAAATTCGCCTATCGCCTGCTGGACATCCCCGCGCACTGCGAATTTCGCATACTTGCCACCCGGAATCGTGACAGAGGCAACATCGGCCGCCCATTCCCCTTGCCCGCCGACCTCACAGCCGGCGGTAAACCGATATGGATGCCTGCAATCTCCTTCATAATCGGAGTACAGCCCGATCACCTTGCGATTCGCTTTTGGCGTAATTCCTGCATAAACCCCTTCTTTCCAAAACCTCGCCCACAACAGGCCGATATCCTGCGCAGCCTGGCTCCCACTTCCTTGCGCACTTGTTCAATCCTTGCAGGGCGGACAAGATTTCCAACTGCTCCCGGTCTGTCAGCAGCGATTTATTCAGGACGAAATGGTCGAGCAGCGAGATGCCTCCTCCGCGTCCCTTGCTCATATATACCGGAATGCCGGCACTGCCAAGCAATTCAATATCCCGGTATATGGTGCGAACCGAAACTTCAAAACGCTCCGCCAATTCTCTCGCTGTAACTCTTGGCTGCTGCAGCAGCAAGTAGACGATGGCAAACAATCGGTTCAGCTGCATGGTTCTCCCCCATTATTTCATATCCGGCCTTAACGGCCGGCGTGGACTGGCTCCTGCTTCAGCATTTCGTTCAGGAATGCCGGCAGCTGGAAGCAGCCGCGCAGCACTTCCTCATTCGCATAACGTGCAGGTTTATCGAAACGGATGCTGTCCGGGTCGGGAAGCGCATGCTTGGCGCCTAAAGTAAAGCTCCACAGGCCCCCCGGATAGGTCGGAACAACAGTCGTGTATAGTCGGGTTTCAGCAAACAGGCGGCTGATGCGCTCGTAGGATTGCCGCATAACGTCACTGTGGAAGATCGGCGATTGGCTCTGACATACCACGATGCCGTCCTCCTTCAGCGCCCGGTGAAGATTGCGGTAAAAGGCGGTCTCAAACAGCTGCTCGGCCGGACCGACCGGGTCGGAGGAATCGACAATGATGCAATCGTATTCCTGCTGCACCTGTCCGACGAATTCCACGCCGTCGGTATAATGATAGCGTACTCGGGGATCGGACAAATTGCCCGACACTTCAGGCAGATAACGCTTGCTCGCCCGTACGACCGCTTCATCAATCTCTACCAGGTCTATCTGCTCTACCTGGTCATACTTCGCCGCTTCTCTGGCGACGCCGCAATCGCCGCCGCCGATAATCAGCACCTTGCGCGGACGCGGATGCATGGCGAGCGGGACATGGCTGATCATCTCGTTGTAAATATGTCCATCCTTCGAGGTGGTCTGCACGACCCCGTCCAGCACCAGCATCGGTCCGAAATCCCAGGAATCCAGCACCATGACATGCTGATACGGACTCTTCTCCTCGAACAGCACTTCCTTGATGCGATAGCTGATTTTCAAATTGTCTCTTTCATCCTCGGTCAACCACAGTTTACCCTGTGCATGCTGAATATACTTTGGTAACCGTTCCAATGTTCGCCCTCCTTTATATACGTGTACTCTCCTATTCTACCAGAAATCTGCCATTCGTCATGTTTTGCGCAAAAATGACTTTTCTTCTCCATCCATTCTATGATGCAGGCAACGTTCTGCTGCCGTATAATGAAAGAAACGATTCGATAACCGATATGCTTCCGCCTGGAATGACGACACATGGCGAGAATGGAGGAATCATGCCGGACTGGTCTTACCATACCTTGTTCAAACCGCTGCTGTTTCGCCTGCCTGCCAAGCTATCGCGCGACATCACGCTTGGATTGATGGGCACGCTGAGCCGCCTGCCCCTCGGTACTCTGGTGATCCGAACATTAGGGCATATGGAAGCCCATCCGATGCTCAAGAGCCAGTTGGCCGGAACAGATGTCACGCTCCCCTATCCGATCGGCCTTAGCGGCGACGTGGACCCCGCGGCTGTCGCTCAGGAAGCATTGTCCCAATTCGGATTCGGATATTTGGAAGTGGGACCTGTCACCATTGAGCCGCTCGGCGGCGCGAAATCAGAGAAGGGCATGGCCCGCGATCTATCCCGGGAAGCCATAGTCTATCCGAGAGCATCCAGAACAGTCAGCATGGCCCAGGCGACAGAACGTCTGCGCCATCAACGTAAGCGCGCGCTGCCGAGAATGCTGCGCATCCAGGCTATGCCGGGCTGCTCTCCCAAGGAGGCCGAGCAGCAGCTCTGCGAGTTGATCCGGGGGCTGGAGGAAGGTGCCGCTGCCTTTCATATCGATATTCTGAATGAAGGCTGGCCGCTGCAGGACAAGCTCGAGCTGCTTCGGAATGTGCTGCGAAATTGCAAGGATCGGGGAAGGGCAGTTCCGCTGTTCGTCTATTTGCCTCTCTCGTTCCCTGTGGATGATCTGCCGGCGCTGCGCGACGGTCTGCCCTGGAACGATGGTCACAGCGAGAACCTGACCAACGAACAGTATGCCGGATTCGTTATCGGGGATGCATGGCATACCGAACAAGGAGAACGTTATACGGGAGCCAATGCGCTTCAACCTTGTCTGGAGCGCGTTCAAGCCATCCGCAAGCTTTGGGCGGCGGCGATGCCGGTCATCGCAGGAGGCGGCGTGCATTCGCCGGACGATGCGCTCAAACTCATGGAGGCGGGCGCATCCGCAATCCAGCTGCACAGCGGGCTGGTCTACGCGGGGCCCGGTCTGCCGAAGCGGATTAACGAGGCCATCATCTATGAGAAAATTCGCGATGATATGCCGCCGGCTGCTCCTTCTTTTTGGCATGGCTGGGGGTGGATGTGGCGGCTCGGACTGGGCATGCTCATCGGGGGCATTATCGCATGGATCATCGCCGCAACCCTTGTAGTGCTGCCTTATGATGTCGCCTTTCTGGGCATGACCTTGGCGGAATTGGAACAGATGAACCGGCTGATTCCGCCATTCATGTCGCATGACAGGATTACACTGGCGGGAACGATGATGTCCATCGGCATCCTGTACATGTTTCTATCCTATTACGGGCTGCGCCAAGGCCAGCATTGGGCGAAAACAGCCCTTGTCGTATCGTGCAGCGTTGGACTCTGCAGCTTCTTCCTGTTCCTGGGATACGGCTATTTTGATCCGCTGCATGCAGCGGTTGCTGTGGTTTTGCTGCTATTCTTCCTGTTATCGCTGCGGGCTCGCGGCGGGCTTCCGTCTTATGAGCCTGTCAACACTGCAAATGACCGGATTTGGCTGCGCGCACAATGGGGGCAATGCATGATGGTCATACTCGGATTTGCCCTGGCAATTGGAGGAGCGGTCATTGCCGTTGTGGGCGTGACCGACGTCTTCGTCGCGACAGACCTGGCGTACTTGTGCGCTTCGCCCGAACAGCTGGCTGCAATCAGCGATCGCTTGCTGCCGCTGATCGCCCATGACCGCGCGGGCTTTGGAGGCGCGCTATTCTCGAACGCGCTGGCCCTGCTCGCCGCTTCCTTGTGGGGGATCGGAGAGGGTCGACGCTGGCTCTGGTTCGCGCTATTGCTAGGCGGACTCCCCGGATTCATCGCTGGCTTCAGCGTCCATCTGTGGATCGGGTACACAACCTTTGTCCACTTGCTGCCAGCTTACTTCGCCTTCTCCTTGTATGTATTGGGATTGATTTGGCTCTATCCCTATATGATGCGCAAGCCTGTGCGGACTCGAGCATCCCTATAAGAAAACGGCGGCAGCCTGGCCCCCTTACAATAGGGCCCAGACTGCCGCCGTTGCAATTTGGTTCTTAGCCGAGCTCAGCGATCAGCTGGCGAAGCGCCTCTTCCACAGGTGTCGCCGGGCGACCCAGAAGCTTCTCGAAATCATCGCTCTCGACCTCCAGCTCCCCTTCCCGAATTCCCTTCTGAATGCCGACGAGAAACGGCACCGCCGCCTCGGGAACGCCAACGCCTCTCATCACTTCCGCATAAGCGGCATCATCCACATGCTGCACCTGCACTTCCTTGCCCAGTACGCTTCCTACAGCCGAGGCCAGCTCATCCTGAGTCAGCAGCTTGCCGGACAGCTCATAGGTCGTATGCTCATGACCTTCCCCTGCCAATACCGCTGCCGCCGCTGCTGCATAATCCTGGCGCAGCGCCCATCCTACCTTGCCCGATTGGGCGGACGTGACCCAGGGCGCTCCAGCTATGACCCCCTGGATGCCGGCTGCCTCGTTCTCCAAGTACCAGTTGTTGCGCAAGAACGAATAAGGAATGCCCGTCCCCAGGATCGCCTGTTCCGTCGCTTGATGCGTCGGAGCCAGCAACAGCTTGCTGCTGCCGGCATTGGCCAAGCTGGTGTAAGCAATGAACTTCACCCCTGCACGCGCTGCTGCTTCCACCGCATGCTGATGCTGACGGATGCGGGTATCATTGTCCCCGTCTGCGGAGATGATCAAGATCCGGTCCATTCCGGCAAAGGCCGCATCCAGCGTCTCTGGCCGGTCGAAATCCCCATGCCGGACATCGACACCCCTGGCGCGCCATCCTTCCGCTTTCTCTGGATTTCGGACACTCACCGCCACCTGATTTGCCGGAACCGATTCCAATAACGTTTCCACCACTTTGCTTCCAAGCTTGCCTGTCGCGCCTGTCACTAGCAGCTTCATCTGTTCATTCCTCCATTCCCTATTTGCGTTATAACCATTACAGTTACAACAAAGTTATAAATAAAAGCCCACTCGGAGCTACTATTTGCATGCATAATGGGGTCAATCGAACTTGCCGATCAGCTGGCTCAAGGTCGTCTGATCGAGCCTTTGCTCCAGCAGCAATTGCGCATCGTTCAGCTCTTCCTGCAAGACACGCTCGATATTTCTGCCGACGGTGCAAGCAATATTCGGATTGGCATGCATGCGGAACAGCTGATTCTCTTCCGTCGCGTTGACCGCTCGATACACATCCAGCAGGGTAATCCGAGCGGCATCCTTGCGCAAGAAAGCACCGCCTACGCCTGCGCGCACTTCTACCAGCCCCGCCTTTTTCAGCATGCCCATAATTCTTCGAATAATCACAGGATTCGTATTCACACTGCCTGCAATGAAATCGCCCGTGCAAGCTTCAGGGTTCATCGCAATTAAGGAAAGGGCATGTACCGCTATGGAAAAACGCGTACTGATCTGCTTCACACTTATCACCGCCGTTGTAACCATTATAGTTATAACGGTTCGCCCTTGTCAACCGCGATCCATACACAAACGCACGCCACGCCAAGCCTGCTGTCTTCCTCCCGTTGCATGCTTATAGCTGGGCGAATTTCCACACTGCACATTGTGCATATTCGGTCGTTGTTCGCCCACACTAGATATGTTCCATCATTATTAATCAAATTATGCTAAAGGAGACGACTACATGGGTATTTTGAGCGGAAATCCAAAAGACGAACCGATGCACTATGGCGAGATCAGCGAAGTTTGGGCATTCTCTGCCAAGGCCAAAGGTATGCTGTCAGCCTATGAGGCCCTGCAGTATCATGCGGGCGACAAGGATTTGAAAGGGATGCTGGAAAAATTGATCGACCAATCCCGCAAAGAAATAATGGAGTGCGACGAACTGCTGACTGCCAATGGCATCACGCCTGCACCAGGCTATCCGGAAAGACCCGAGGTCAAGCTGGAGGACATCCCGGCCGGCGCCCGCTTCACTGATCCCGAAATCGCCGCCAAAATTGCGGCCGATGTCAGCATGGGACTTGTAGGTTGCAGCACCATTATGGGCACGTGCATCCGCGAAGACATCGGTGCGCTATTCGCGAAGTATCATACCGTGCTGCTGTCGTTCAACACCCAGATTTTGCGCATGAACAAGGACAAAGGCTGGCTCATCCCGCCTCCGCTCCATGTCAAGCGCCCCGAGCTTGTCGAAGTTTAAGAAGGACTCGATGCATGCAAAAGGCGCGCCCCTCGGGGCGCGCCGCATTCGTTAATCGATAAAGTTGACGTGCTGCAACAGCCGCTTAATCATGGCTGCCGCTTCAGCGCGGTTCGATATGGCCGTCGGCTCGAAGCGATTGTCGCCTCGTCCTTGGGTGATTCCTGCCTGCGCGACGCGACCGACTGCGCCTTGCGCCCAAGCCGCGATCGCCTCGCGGTCGGCGAACTGGTTAAGCTGGCCGTTCCCCGAAGCAGGCTGTCCTGTAAACCGCAGCGCATTGTCCATCAGCATCGCCAGTTCTTGACGGGTGATCGGCTGGTTCGGACGGAAGCTGCCGTCCTCATAGCCGGATACCAATCCCGCCTCATAGGCGGCACCCACCGCGCCGGCAAACCAAGCGGTAGACGGTACATCCGCGAAGGCGGATGCGCCCTGCTCCTCCAAGCCAAGCGCCCGCACGATCAGTGCTGCGAACTCCGCACGCGTGACTGTGGCCGCGGGGCCGAATGTATCCTCAGTCAATCCGCTGACAATCAATTTCGAAGCCAGCAGTTCGACTTCCTCCTTGCCCCAATGGCTCGGCGGAATATCGTCGAAGGATTTGCTATAAGCGATAACGGTATATACGCTGTGGCCATTCCGCTTCAGCTCGGCCTGCCATGCGCCGTCCTGGCTATGGAAAACCGACGGCACGAATACGAGCTTGCCGCTTCTCTCGTCATAGCGCACGCCTGTTGTCCGGGAAGCGTCCGCCTGTCCAGACAGAGGGAGCGTGCGTGCGATATAGGTGTTGCCGAAGGTCAGCTCCGCTGTCTGGCCATCCTCTGTCACTGCCGCCACGTGGAAATCCACAATTGCAGCCAGCAAGTCTGCGTTCAGTTCGCCAGCAGCCGCTTCCACTGTACTTGCTTGCGCATCCGCCGCACGACCGATTGCAAACCGCAAGCCAATGGCCTCCTCAGGAACACGAAGCACGGCTGCCAGTGCCTCCCGATCTACCAATGCCACCGGCAGCACGTAGGTCCCCCATTGGGTGACGACCTCTACCGTAACCGGACGGCCTGCATCGAGCAGCAGGCGAAGCGCCTCGCTCGCGATGCGCACATCGTATCCATCCGCATCGCCTTCCACCGTAATCGTAATCTTGTTCGGATTGCCCTCCAGCGCTTGCTGCAGCGAGCTTGCCTCTACGACTACAGCACCTTCCGTGCGGCCATCCGCGCGCGCAGTCACCGTGGCTTGGTAAGCAAGCTTCCCGCTGCCAGCCGATTCCGGTCCAGCCGGACTCGCCGACGGAGCTCCGCCGCCGCTGCCCCCTGTGGAGCCGCCTCCCGTACCGGAAGTGGTGATGCGAACCGCTGCTTGAGCGATCTCCTCTCCGGCCCCGGTATATATCGCGAGCGAACCCGCTGCCGTCTGCGTCGGCACGACGATCTCGAACGAGTACGCACCGTCAGCAGCTGTCTTCGTCCCATCGAATACGACCAGCTTGCCTTCGCTGTCGATAGCTCGGAGCGTGATCCAGCTGTTCGGGGTATATGTGCCGCTTACCGCAATGGACTGCCCCCGTCTTGCACTTGACTTGTCCACTTCAACCGAAGGCGCCGCTGCCGCTGCCACCACCTGACTGACAGGCAGCTGCAGTCCGCTCGCCGACGGGATCGTAGCTATCAACAACAACGCGCTGATCCATACTAATTTCCACTTATTCGTCATAGCTGTACTCCTCATCCGTTATTGCAGCACGATCGGCTGTTGTTCGGGATCGGTCGTGAGCGCATCGACGATGTACACTTCCACGACATCGCCCGCTCTGACATTGAATTGGGCGGAAGCCGCCAGCGGTGCGCTGTCGAAATCGCCGCGAATGGCGCTAATCCCCAATTGCTCGCCGTTGTGGCTGTGCTTGAATACCACGGTTTCCATGCCGTCATGTCCGAGCACCGCAGTCACATTCGCCGCGAACGTCGTCCATCCCGAAACCCCGGAATTGACAGTCAGGGCAACGATGCCATTGTTCTCTGATATCGTGTAGGTCTCCTCATTCTCTACAGCGTCTACCTCGAAATGCGGCAGCTTGTCTGTAACAGCTATTTCAAAGATAGCCAGGGTGCCGGATACTTCATTGCCTGTAAGCAGCAACGGCTTGCCGGTCGGACTGTCTGCTGCCGGGATAAAATGCATGCCTTCCGGCCCCAGATCGCCTTCCCCTTCCCGCTCCACGTCACGCATATTCACGAACGTTACGTATGCCGGGGATTCCGGATTGGTGACATTGTACACGACAATCGCGCTTTGCCGCTCCAGGCCGATGAAGGCGTACAGCTCGCCGTCCACCTCGCCGAGCGCCACGTACTCCGGCTCCGGTCCTTTGTCATCACTGCGGTTGTCGAAGCTGTTCTCCTTATGATTCGTATTGAACAATTCCGGCAGCTCTTGCGCGATGATTCGCTCAAAGTCATCCTTGCTGTCGAACACGAGCTGATCCTTCGTTCCCAGCTTGTCCACGTCCCATATGGAGAAGGAACGAGCGCCGTACATGAACAAGCCATTATAGTACGTCACGCCTGTCGCCGGGTCTGTATACACCGCGCCCGATACCGTATTCATGACGTACAAGCGTCCCAGCTTGTCCTCAGCCTGAAGCGCCGCCACATCCCATGCGTCCAGTTCAGCTTGAGTAGTCCCTTCATAGTAGGCCGCATCCAGCTTAACAACGTTGCCGTCTGTGAGATCTACATCGCCAAAGCGGATTTCATCAATCTTGCCCTTGCCGTAATCGCGGGAATCCCCTTCGTTCGCTGTGAACAAATAGGTCTTTCCGTTAATCGTCTTCAAGCTCATGCCATCCGGCATATACGTTCCCAGCACCGGATAGTGGTTCAAGTGAATCCCGCCGTCTCGGTTGGAAGGGTCGAACGTATTGCCCTCCTGCAAGTAGTTCTTGTAACCCAATCCATGCACATGGGTGAAAGCGTTCTTCTCCAGATCGAGCACAGCGATGGCGTTGCTCTCCTGCAGCACCACATAGGCTTTCTTGCTGTCTTCGGTCACCACAATATACTCTGGCTCGAAATCGGCAGCGTACTGCTCATGTGTCGGGTTCTCGACATAGCCGGTCAGCAAAGAGGCATAGCGCACATTGCCGTCGATGACGATGGATTCGTCAGTAAATACAGCTGTCGATACGTCAAAGGTCAGCGCGCCGTCCGTTCCTTTGATCTCTATGATCGAAACTGAACCGTGCGGATCAATCGTATAGTCGTCGTTCGGTTCGCCTTCGTTCGCAACGAGAAATTTCGTGCCATCTGGCGTCACCGTAATCATATCCGGCAAAGCCCCGACTGTCTGATGTCCCAGGTACTCGCCCGATTTGGTGAAAAATACAACGCTGCCGTTGTCCGTCTTCGTGGAGTTCGGTACAGCGGCCGCAATCAAATCCAATGTCGGATGCACAACAACGCTCGTCACATCACCGAACAGGTTCGGCTGATCCTCCGGACTATACGCAACAATCGAAATCTTCTGCTCGTCCTCCACGTTCAGCACTTGATCCGGAATACCGCTCTGCAATCCCGAGATATCGACAATCTCAATCGCTCGCGTTGCGCCGTTGATCAGATAGACGCTCTGACTCTCCGGGTCGTAGGTTACAATCTCTGCTCCTGCGTTATCCAGTCCCGCCTCCGTGTCGTATCCGCCAATCTTGGTCAGCGTCAGCTCGGCTGTGCCTGCAGGCGCCGCTGCGCCAACAGCCGGGGCCAAGCTGGTCAATGCGAGGGACAGGGACAAGATGCCTGCCCATTTGCTCCATGCTCTCACTGTGGTTCTCCTCCTATGTATAGTCTTTAACTCTATTAGAATCGCAAACCACAGTTAAGAGAGTGTTAAGGCGATGTGTGGAATTTGTAAAGGTTTTTGCACGCGCTGCGCACGACAAAAAAAACCGCGCGTCACAGAGTGCCCGGTTAGGCGTATGTGCCCGTTCATCTCCCCATCATCACCCAAGCCAGGTTCCATGGAAGCGCAGCTGGATAGGGACGGAACCCCCGGGTCTCACCGCTTTCGCTTGCGGGCAGCGCAGCCTCTCATTTTTTTCTGATAGACAATGATTTTTTCGTCCAGCCGTTGGCTTAATTGAACGAGATCGTGGTCGGAGAAATTGTTCACCTTGTCGCTTAGCTCATGAAGTTCCTTTTTCAGTTCCTTGATTTCCTCCAACAAGTGATTCATTGATGTGTCCTGTTCGTTAGCGTCCAATGGTATCATCCTATATCTGTATACATAGTTTCAAACCCTGTAACGGATTTATAGATTTGCCCACGCTCGGTCAGACAGCCATGAAGTCGTCCGTTAGCGTCGCGCCCCTAGCAGTAGTACCCCATCTTTATCCCTATTAAACAACGAATACGATAGGCATACAGGCTTAAAAATATTGGAATTTCTTGTTGAATCATGTTTTTTCTGTCGAAACTGTTTACTTGTATTATAGTCTATTCTGCCGGATAGGAAACTAGTTTTTCGAAACAGCGAAAAAAACATGACGGGCTGTACCTGGTTGGCCGATTTGCATGTTAACGGAACTCACAGACGCTAAGTTGTCCATTTTGCCTATTTTGCAACTCTAACGGAAGTCACGGACCTTATTTCGCCATTTCACCACAGGTTAGGCGGACATCGGTCAGACCCCCTAATTCC
>NZ_BOVK01000069.1 GCF_018403685.1 Xylanibacillus composti | reverse complement strand
TTAATTAGGGGGCTTGATAGGTCACCCTCTACTTCTGCACACGAGGGGCAACTCCCGTCTCAATATCCACTAGCCCTTGGGAGTATTTCCCGTCCCGAGCCACACTTTCTTCTCATTCCCGACATCCCATTTCGTTGCACATCTAGCAATTGTTGCGGAACATGTACACATGGCAGTCCTGGGAAATTGACGTAATGTCCCGCGCGGCCGAAAGTTCCGCTGCTATGACGCGACCCCGCATCTCTCCAAGCATGACGTGAGACCGCATCTCCCAAGCATGAAGCGGCCCCGCTCCGCCCGAATCATGACGCGACCCTGCATCTCTTCAAGCATAACGCGACCCCGCATCTCCCCAAGCATGAAGCGGCCCCGCTCCGCCCGAATCATGACGCTAGCCTCGCATCTCTCCAAGCATGACGTGAGCCCCGCATCTCCCGAAATGATGACGCGAGCTCCCCATTTTCCAAAAGCTACTCCTAAGGTTCTTGCATTTCGCCGCAACGTGTATTATGGTAAAAGGGAACTTCATAATTCGCATTGGTCGCTAGGGGTGCCCATAGATGCTTGGGCTGAGAGAAAGCCGGGAAGGCTTTTAACCCTTGAACCTGATCTGGATCATACCAGCGTAGGAAAGTAACCGGACCGTACAGCACAGATGCCGCATGCAGCACTCGCCTTGGATAGCCATGGCGTGCCAACTGCCGCGCGGCTTCCAGCCGGTTTCCTTCACGGAAACCGGCTTTTTTTCAATTTTGTATGCACTTCTTTCACTTCTACCCAATCGGTCGGGTACATGCGCAGGTAAGGCAAGGTCAGAATCGATTGGCGAGCTCAATGCAACCTAATCACAAGGAGGCCTGATGTCCATGTCAAACCCGACATCCACGGACATGCTGAACGCTTTTCCCAACAGCCGCAAAGTATACAAGTCAGGGTCGCGCCCGGACATACGCGTGCCGCTTCGGGAAATCGAGCAGCACGTCACGAACACTGATCAAGGAACTGCCCACAATCCGCCCGTGCGCGTGTACGATACGAGCGGGCCATACACAGATCCCGACGTGCAGACAGATGTACGCCTGGGGCTTCCGCCGCTGCGCCTCGCCTGGATTGAAGAGCGGGGAGATGTCGAAGCGTACGAAGGGCGCGCCTGGAAGCCGGAGGACGACGGGCTTCCAGTGAAACCCGCAGGCGAAAACGCGCAAGCGAGTGCGGCCGCAGCCGCCCGCCGCGAGATACCGGGCTTGCGCCGCCGTCCGCTTCGGGCCAAGCAGGGCAAGCGGGTAACGCAAATGCACTACGCACGCCAAGGACAGATCACGCCGGAAATGGAATTCATCGCCATCCGGGAAGGACTCGATCCGGAATTCGTGCGCAAGGAAGTAGCCGAAGGCCGGGCCATCATCCCTTCCAACATCAATCACCCGGAGAGCGAGCCGATGATTATCGGCAAGAACTTCCTCGTGAAGGTCAACGCCAATATCGGCAATTCCGCCGTCACCTCGTCGATTGAGGAAGAAGTCGAGAAGATGCGCTGGGCTACATTCTGGGGCGCCGATACCTTGATGGATTTGTCCACAGGCAAGGACATCCACACGACACGGCAGTGGATTATCCGCAACTGTCCGGTCCCGGTCGGTACGGTTCCGATCTATCAAGCGCTGGAAAAAGTAAATGGCAAAGCCGAGGATCTGACCTGGGAAGTGTACCGCGACACCTTGATCGAGCAAGCGGAGCAGGGCGTGGACTATTTCACCATTCATGCCGGGGTGCTGCTGCGCTATATTCCGCTTACGGTCAACCGCACGACCGGCATAGTCTCCCGCGGCGGCTCCATTATGGCCGCTTGGTGTCTCGCTCATCACGAGGAGAGCTTCCTGTATACACACTTTGAGGAAATCTGCGAAATCCTGAGCCGCTATGATGTGGCCATCTCTCTGGGCGACGGCCTGCGTCCCGGATCAATCGCCGATGCGAACGACGAAGCGCAGTTTGCCGAGTTGAGGACTCTTGGCGAGCTGACTCAAATCGCCTGGAACTATGACGTGCAGGTGATGATCGAAGGGCCGGGCCATGTACCTATGCATAAAATCAAGGAAAATGTAGACCTCCAGCAAGAAATATGCCAAGAGGCTCCCTTCTACACCTTGGGACCGCTGACTACAGACATCGCGCCAGGCTACGATCATATTACATCCGCCATCGGAGCGGCGATGATTGGATGGTTTGGCACCGCCATGCTCTGCTACGTCACGCCCAAAGAGCACCTCGGCCTGCCGAATAAGGACGATGTGCGCGAGGGCGTCATCGCCTACAAAATTGCGGCTCATGCAGCGGATCTCGCCAAAGGCCATCCGCTCGCACAGCAGCGCGATGACGCGCTGTCCAAGGCGCGCTTTGAATTTCGCTGGCTGGATCAATTCAACCTGTCGCTCGATCCGTTCCGGGCCCAGGAATTTCATGACGAGACCCTGCCGGCGGAAGGCGCCAAAACCGCGCATTTCTGCTCGATGTGCGGTCCGAAATTTTGCAGCATGAGAATTTCGCACGAGCTTCGCGCCTACGCCGACCAGAAAAATATAGATGTCGATTCTGCTATCCAAAAGGGCATGGAGGAAAAGGCCAAGCAGTACCAGGAAACAGCGGGCAAATAAACGCCTTAGCCTCCCCGCATACACAAGCCGCATCACAAACCTAGCTGCCCTCTGGGAAACGGCGATAGGCTCCCCTCAATGTAGCCCTGAATTTTGGTTTTTTCAGGTGGCTACTCAAGCGGGGAGCCGATCACGGAGCCCTGATCAGGCAGCTATTGTTGTGCGGGGATGCTTCTATATTTCGCGCAGTCTTGTCAGGACTTCACCGCTGAGATTTGCGGCTTTAGTTCTTGCCCCGGCATGTTGGCGGCAAGCAATTCGCGGTCCACGGAAGAGAGCTCATATTCGTCGGCGAATGCGTCCTTCGGTTCTTCCAGCATCGTCAAGCAGCAGACAAAGCTGACGAGCGCGCCTCCCGCCAAGATGAAGAAGAACAGCTGCGGACTGACAAACGTCAGTACGGTCAAGTAGGTCACGGAGCCGACATTTCCGTATGCGCCAGTCATGCCCGCTACCTGGCCGGTGATTCGCTTTTTGATCATGGGAATCATCGCAAAGGTCGAGCCTTCCGCGCCTTGCACGAAGATAGACGTCAAGATCGTAATGGCTACAGCCAGAATCAGCGGCCAGCTGCTCTGGATCAGCCCCATGCAGAGGAAGCCGATTGTAATGCCGCCCATGTAGAAGAGCATGACGCGCTTCCGATTGTTCAATCGATCAGACAAGTACCCGCCCAGCGGCCGTGCGAACAGATTCACGAAGGCGAAAGAAGAAGCGATAAGTCCGGCTGCAGTCGGGCTCAAGGCGAATGTCGTCTGAAAAAACATCGGCAGCATGGAGACAACTGCCAGCTCGGCGCCAAAGTTGGCAAAGTACGTGGTGTTCAGGGCAGCCACACTCTTGAACTTGTATCGATCGTCTTCAGGCACGCCTTTTCTCAAAATCGGGATGTTGACCTGCAGAATTTTGACCACTTGATAGAGGAAGACCAGCGCCAGCACTGCATAGATGATATTGACGAACGTGCCCGAAATCATCTGCGTGTTGCCCAGCTTCCAGGCAAGCAGTCCAAGCGCCCCGGCCAACGGGAACGTCCACAGGATAAGCTGCACCAGATCGCCCCAGCTGCTTACTTCCATCGCGGATGATTTCTTGGGACGCATATAGGCCTTGCCCTCCGGCGTATCCTTCACCAGCATGAAGTAAATCAGCCCGTAGATCAGACAGATGACGCCGGTAAGCGCAATCGCATACCGCCAGCCGTTCTCACCGCCGATCAGCGTCAAAGCGATCCAAGGCAATGTCATCGCTGCAAAAGCGGAGCCGAAATTGCCCCATCCTGCATAGAAGCCTTCGGCGAAGCCGATCGACTTGGGCGGGAACCATTCAGATACCATGCGAATGCCGATCACGAAGCCGGCCCCTA
The DNA here is from genome assembly GCF_018403685.1 of Xylanibacillus composti. Lineage (NCBI taxonomy): Bacteria > Bacillati > Bacillota > Bacilli > Caryophanales > Paenibacillaceae > Xylanibacillus > Xylanibacillus composti. Next base: position 34,891 of record NZ_BOVK01000069.1, on the reverse strand, counting down.
TGCAGCTGAGCAGCAGCCGGGAAACCGCAAGCTGCGCCCAGCTGGTGCCAAAAGCGAAGATAAAGGTCGGAATGGACATGACTACAAGCAAGATGCTGAAGACAATCCTTGGCCCGAACCGATCCAGCAGGCTGCCGATCACGACCGCGCGGGCACAGTCAGCGCAACGTTCATGATGGCGAATACTGCCAGATGCTCCTGTGTCAAAAATCCGGTCTCGCTGATCATCGTCGTCGCCAACGGAGCCATATTGAACCAGGTGACAAACGTAATGAAAAAGGCGATCATCGTCAAATGCAAAACCTTCATTTCCTCATTGCGAAAACGAAACAAATCAGCAACCCTCATGTGAGTTCCCCTCCACTTTCTTTCTATTCTGAAAATGACAATATCATCTGCGTTAGTATTTCTGACGTACCATTACTCAATCAGCATCACTTCTTTTCGATTCGCCAACTAACATCAACGAAAGACCACCTCCACGCCAGTTTTGAGTCATATAATCTAACCTATCTTGTTCCCTTATATTACTCAGAGTACAACCGATGGTTGCTGAATTCAATCCCTATCGTTCGCACAAAAGCAAAAAAAATATAGTGATCGTTCATGTTTAGACATGAATCAATCACTATATCCGAATATTCGCAACTATTTAATTGGTTATTGTACGCTTTTCAAACGCTTACTTCAATTATCCGTTCGCCAATCCTGCCTTTACCCAGCCTGCTACTTGTACGGTGCGCTTCGCTTGATGCTTGACCGCAGCTTGCACATCTTCAACCATCTTGCCGTCCTGACCAACGGTCACGCTAGTGCCGTAAGGATTGCCGCCTGCACCGAAGATTACTGGGTCTGTATATCCCGGAGCAGCGATAATCATGCCATGATGGTAAAGAGCAGTGTACAGCGATAGAATCGTTTGCTCTTGACCGCCATGCGAGTTGGCAGCGGAAGACATCGCGCTTGCCACTTTATTCGCCAGCTTGCCTTGCGCCCACAAGCCGCCCGTTGTATCGAGGAACTGCTTCAGCTGGGCTGCCATGACGCCGTAGCGTGTCGGCACGCTGAAGATGAACGCGTCTGCCCATTCCAAATCGCCATGCGTCACTTCAGGCACATCCTTCACCGCTTCAATATGCGCCTTCCATGCCGGATTGGAGTTAGTCGCTTCTGGCGGAGCTGTCTCCGGCACCTTCAGCAGCTTGACCTCTGCTCCCGCTTCTTTGCCTGCTTCCGCCGCCCATTGCGCCATCTGATAGTTTGTGCCCGTAGCACTGTAGTAAATCACAGCCAATTTCACATTTGCCATTTTCTTTCCCTCCTGTAATGTAGACATCCTAGTTTTCATCTAACCTTGGACAAATTATGCAATTGCTCGCTTGCGGTTTTCAAAACCGTACAAGCAAGTGGCTCAGCGTGCCATAGCCGTAGCTTCGATGCAGCAGCTCCGGCTTCTGGTCGCCGCTTCCCATTGCGAGCACATACGGAACAAAATGTTCCGCTGACGGTACAGCTTGCACGGCGTGGGGCGCCAATGACCGATAGTCAAACAAGGCGTCGGTGTCCCAGGCCATCGTTCTCGCCAGGAGCCAGTCGTCGAATGCAACCGCCCATTCTTCAGCCCGCTCCGCTCCCCAACTTATCATGCGCAGGTTATGTACCGTTCCGCCGCTGCCAATGATCCACACTCCGCGCTCTTTCAAGGGGGCCAGCGCACGGCCAATCGCATATTGCCGCTCCGGCGGGAGAAAGGGGTTCACTGACAGTTGAACGACTGGCACATCCGCGTCCGGCCACAGGTGATGTAGTACGACCCACGCTCCATGGTCGAGACCGCGATCCTCGTTGCGTCGACTCTCCAACCCGTCTTGCTGCAGCAAGCGCTCGACCTCGGCAGCGACAGCTGTTGAGCCTTTGGCCGGGTACCTCATCGCATACAACTCAGGCTGAAAGCCGCCAAAGTCATGGATCGTATCATAGGCGCTGTCCCGCCAAGAGATGGTCGTAACCGGGCTTTCCCAGTGGGCTGTAAACAGTACTACGGCTTCGGGCTTGTCATAACGCTCGGTCAAGGCGTTCAGATCCTGCGTGTAGGCATTCTCCTCCAGCGCCAACGACGGCGAGCCATGCGCGATAAAAAATGACGGCATCCGTCCGCACCTCCTCCACTTCACGTTGTACAAGCTGCCCGCTTTTCTACTCACTTATGTTTATATATTTAATTTCTTTTCGTAAGTGATTGTAACAGAAATGTTTCTCCAAGTAAAGCGGCTTGCCCAACATCTTCTGCAACATCTCCGCTTTTCCCGGCAATTATGCATAAACAAGCAAAAAAAACAGGCCGCAACCGCCGAGCCGGTCCGCCTGTATCTGTCACGACCTCACTCAGGGGCGGTGAGTCGTCGCAAGCTTTCTGATTTCGTCGTAAGCCGGGATTGCCGGAATCGCGCCTTTCTTCCTGGTAGCCAGAGCGCCGGCCGCATTCGCGAACGCGACCAAGCCTGCCAAATCTTCTACCTGCTCGCCAGGCTTCCAGCCTGTCTCCAGCAGTTGGTACAGCATGGCCGCAACGAAGGTGTCTCCTGCTCCCGTCGTATCGACCGTTTGTACAGCAAAGCCCGGAACTAGCCCGGTATGTCCTTGCATGTTGAAGAAACAGCCCCGTTCGGCCAATGTAACGAACATCAGCGGCGTGCGGAAGCGTTCGGCGATCCGGTTCGTCCCCAATTCCAAATCATTGGTGCCGGTCAGGAAATGCAGCTCTTCCTCCGAGAGCTTCACGAAGTCAGCCAGCTGCATGCCTGCCTCTATCTTCCGCTTGGCATTCTCCAGATCGCTCCATAGAGGAGGCCGCAGGTTCGGATCGAAGGAAATGATCGTGCCGCCAATTCTGGCTCGCTGTGCCGCCTGAAGCGTTGCCGTTGCGGCAGGCTCAGCAGACATAGAGACCGAACCGAAGTGAAAGATGCGGGGACGCGTCAGCTGATCGGCAGAGACATCACTAATGTCCAGCAGCATATCCGCGCCCGGATTGCGGTAAAAGCTGAAGCTGCGATCTCCGCTCTCATCCAGATGGACGAATGCTAGCGTCGTATTCGCGCGCGAGGTGCGGACCAGTCCTCTGCAATCTATTCCACACTCTGCCAGCACATCGGCCAAATAGCGGCCGAACGCATCTTCGCCCACCTTGCCGATAAAGGCAGTCCGCTTCCCCCACTTCGCCAGAGCCGCCAGCACATTCGCCGGCGCTCCGCCCGGATTCCGTTCGAACAATGGCTGTCCCTGCTGGGATACGCCGCCAGGGGTAAAATCGATCAGAACCTCGCCAAGTGCTGTTACGTCTATGTCCCGTTTCATCTGTGTCCTCCTTGTGCTTCCCAACAGTTCAGTCATGAGTCATATGCGCCAACGTCTGTTCGAACAATTGCTCAATATGATGATCGTCAATCGAATAATACACCGTTTTGCCAGCTTTTCTGCGCTTGACGATGCGCACATTGCGCAAATACCGCAGCTGATGCGATACGGCGGATTGCGTCATGTCAAGCACCATGCAGAGATCGTGGACACACAGCTCCCCCCCCTTGGATCAGCGCGTAAAGCAGCCGTATCCGGGTCGGATCGCCCATCGCCTTATACATTTCGGCCATTGCCGTAACTTTGCCGTCACCAAGCATGCGCTCCTTCACTACCTGCGCCTGCGTCGGACTGCTGCCGTCGCAGCACACATCGCAGTCAGCCGCCTCCAGCTTCGCCATGTTGTTCACCACCGCACTCTTTTTTGAACATTATAGCATAGCTGTCCATGAACCGAGAACGTGAGCGTTCGATTCAAGAAGATCGCCGATGACCGTATCAATGTATTGATTTATTTTCCAGCCTGCTGTACACTATTCATATGAATAATTGCTCATATATTAGTAAAGAAGGTGTCTGTGATGAAAATGAATACCCCTCATGTCCATTCTGCTGCTGATCCTCATGCCCATTGCCACCATGGTCATGGCCATGCTCATCCTCATGCTCCAAGCAATAAGAAAGGATTGACTATTGCGCTAGCCATCACCAGCGGCATTATGCTGCTGGAATTTTTCGGCGGCCTGCTTACCAACAGCTTGGCGCTGTTGTCCGATTCCGGCCATATGCTGAGCGACGCCGGTTCCTTGGCGCTGAGCCTAGCTGCCATGTGGATCGCCGCACGGCCCGCATCCGGGAAGCGCACATACGGATACCACCGGTTCGAAATATTGGCCGCGCTGTTCAATGGCACCACCTTGTTCGTTATAGCCGGCTGGATCAGCTGGGAGGCATACGAACGGCTGCAGGCTCCTCCGGAAGTGTCAAGCGCTACCATGATCGGCATCGCTTCCATCGGTCTGCTGGCGAATCTGGTCAGCGCATGGGTGCTTATACGCAAAAGCGATGTGCAGGGCAACCTGAATGTCCGCAGCGCTTACCTGCACGTGCTTGGCGACGCGCTCGGGTCAGTCGGCGCCATCCTCGCAGGGTTGCTGATGCTCCTCTTCTCGTGGTACTGGGCTGATCCATTGATCAGTGTGGTTGTCGCGCTGCTGATCCTGCGAAGCGCATGGGGGGTTATCCGACGCGCGGTCCATATTCTGATGGAAGGGGCTCCTTCAGGCGTTCATACAGAGGATGTCAAGCGGTCGCTGCTGGAACTCGAGGGCGTCCTGGACGTGCATGATTTGCACATTTGGACGATTACCTCCGGCCTGGATGCCATGAGCTGCCATGTAGAAATCGAGGATGATCGGAACGAGCAGCATATTTTGCAGCAGGCGGTTCAGTTATTGGAAGAACGATACAGTCTCTCGCATGCCACGATTCAAATTGAAAAATCCGGCTTGCAGCACAGCCAGCTGAAAGTGTAATCACGCCACTTGGATAAATGCGGATCAGCCGGCAAGGATGCCGGCCAGCACAAGAGGAAACAATGTAGGATGAGGATTGCACGGGAGGTGAATCAAGATGAATCAAGGACTGATGACTGCGCTCACGGCTGTCGGCACCGCTCAGCTGTTAAAGGGACCTCTTCAATTATGGCGCAACAAGGAAGCGCGTCCCCGCACTCTCTTCGGCGCCGGCGGGATGCCCAGCGCACATTCCAGCGGCGTTGCTGCACTCGCTTCTTATATGGCCGTGCGCCGCGGAATCCGTTCGCCGGAATTTGCGATTGCCGCCATGCTGGGGATCATCGTCATGTACGACGCGATGAATCTTCGCCGCCACGCCGGTGAAATGGCCATTCAAGTGAATGATTTGGACGCGCATGTAGAAGCGCTGGCCGGCCATCATCCGGGCATCCATCATACGCGCAGGAAGCAGGAGCTTGAGGAGCGCATCGGCCATCAGCCCGTTGAAGTGCTGGGAGGAGCCTTGCTCGGCACCGCATTGGGAACGGCAAGCGCACTGTTAATCAGGCCTTGAGACCGCTTGCCTTCCATTCTCCCTCCTTCCCACTACAGCCGATCACAAAGGAGCTGAGCCGAGTGGATACAGAAGAGAGCAAGCCGGAGCTGATGGCCCTGCCGATATGGCGCTGCAAGAGTCCGGCGTGCAAAGCATGGATGCGCGAGGAGTTCACCGCCGAAGCTTATCCTGAATGCCCCATTTGCAAGGGGGACATGATAAGAGGAATCAAACATCTGCCCAAGCTCGTTACCCGCTATAAGAAAAAAAGAAATCCGCTCATGCATTAAGATCGAACCCGTCATTGTACCTTCCATTTTTGGATGAAGCATGCCCACAATCTATGCCCGGGGGACGTTCGCGGCCGCCGGGCAGGCTCCATTCTCGAATCATTTGAACAGATAAAAAGGTGATCTTCCATGAGCAGCAGCTATGACCAAAAAATCGAACAAATGAATCAGATTGAAGTATCAAATACTTGCGAAATGGTGGAGCTCTGGCTGCAGTACGACCTGTACACGCCAAGGTGGTGGGCAGGCGTAGCCTTAACAGTCCTCCCCTGGATCATCTGGTTTTTGCTGCGAAGCAAAACAAGCACCTACAGGCTGCTGCTGGTCGGTTTTTTCGTCATCATCATCACATGCTCTTTTGACTTTGTTGGCGCCAACTTTGGATTATGGTACTACAAGCATAAAGTCATCCCTTTCTTCCCGACCTACTTGCCGTGGGACACCTCCCTCTTCCCGGTAATCATCATGCTCCTGATTCAGTACAAGCCGCTTGTACATCCTTTGCTGAAGGCGATTGTTTTCTCAGGAATGTCCTCCTTCGTCGGAGAGCCCCTGATGGCCTGGCTGGACTACTACGTGATGGCAAATTGGGAATATTTCTATTCATTCCCCATCTATGTGCTTATCTATATGACCGCACACTGGCTGAGTCAGCGTACCCAATTCGCTCCGCTCCCCCGGACATCCAAGTCCTGAGCAGCGTGCCGTTGGCAAAGCTACCAAGCATATGGCCGCAAAATAAGAATGACGGCCGCCCGCTCTTGGCAGGTGCCGTCACTGCTACTTCCTATATGGGTTTCAGGCCTATTACTTCATGATGTCATGATCGACGTAACGTTCGCCGTTCAGCTCGCTGATGACGTTGATCGCAACTTTCGCGCCGTCTCCTGCGGTAATGATCGTATGCACGCTTACGCCTGCAACGGTGCCCGCAGCCCATACGCCTTCTATGTTCGTCTTGCCGTCAGCATCTGCATCCAACACGGTCTTGATACGCGGCTCCGTGCCGTCCTTCGTCTTGAGTCCGGCTTTCTCGGCAATATCAACGCCGAGGCCTGTAGCCACAATTACGTGACGAGCCTCGTATTGGCCGTTCTCTCCTTCGACCTTCAATCCTTCGCCGCTCTTCGCAATATGGACGACCGTATCTTCCACGATCTCAGCGCCAAATTTGGCGGCCTGCTTCTTGCCAAGCTCGATCAAGTCTGGGCCAGTTATTTCCATGACACCGTAATGGTTTTCTACCCAGGCTCTCTTCGTCATGCTCTTGTCGTTGTCCAATACAATGGTTTTCTTGCCCGCTTTCGCTGCGAACAAGGCCGCGCTGGCACCGGCTGGTCCAGCTCCAATAATAGCGATATCATACATGTTTGCTACAGCTCCTTCCGTGACACTTCTTCTTCACTTTCCCCGCCCGATCCGCTTCTTGCAGCCAACAGTACCTGTCGTATGCGGATCAAGCGAAACTGTGATACATGCAATTACAGTATATCAATTTCCAATCGTTTAAGCAATGCAAAGCGGCATGCCGCATTAAAGGATAGGAGACAACAGACGGGCACATGATTCCATGAAGCGCTGAGAAAGCGGACGTTCTTTGTATGCGGCAAGCGTAAGAATCCGGCAATGCTCAAGATCGTCCATAAAAATTCGTTCCAGCTCCCCGGCTTTCTGCGAATCAAAGATCAATGCGTTTACTTCAAAGTTCAGCTTAAAGCTGCGAATGTCTACATTGGCCGTTCCTACGGTCGCAACCTTCCCGTCCACCACGATTGTCTTCGCATGGAGAAAGCCTTTTTCGTAAAGATAGCAGGTAACCCCCGCTTCGAGCAGCTCGTCCAGATAGGAGATGGAGGCCCAGTACACGAGCTTGCGGTCCGGCTTGCTCGGCAGCATCATCTGCACATCGACGCCAGACAAGGCAGCCATCTTCAGCGCAGTGAACAGACTTTCATCCGGGATGAAATAGGGCGTCTGGATGAGCACATTGCGCTTGGCGCTGTTGATCATCTTGATATAGGCATTGCGAATTTGCTCCTCGGCATTGTTCGGCCCGCTTACAAGCACCTGCAGTCCGACTGCCCCTCTCCGCTCTGCTTCCGGAAAATAAGTATCGTCGCTCAGCAGCTGTTTATCCGAAGCCAACGTCCAATCGAGCAGAAACTGAGCCTGCATCTGGTGAACCGCACTGCCTTCTACCCGCAAATGCGTGTCTCGCCAAAAGCCAAAGCGCTCCGTCAGCCCCAAATACTCGTCTCCCACATTGAATCCGCCGATAAATCCAACCTTGCCGTCGATAATCGCCAGCTTGCGATGGTTGCGGTAATTGACGCGCATGTTCAAGTAAGGCACTCGTGACGGAAAGAAGGCCGCCACCATGCCCCCGGCAACCTGCAGCTCGCGCCAAAACGAGCGCGGCAGTGCCGAGCTGCCCACATCATCGACCAGCACCCGCACCTGCACACCTTCGCGGGCTTTTTCAACCAGCATGCGAACCAAGCTTCTGCCAAGATCATCGTTGCGCCATATGTAATAGAGCAGGTGAATGTGATGCCCGGCCGAGCTGATCGCATCCTTCAGGGCTGCAAATTTGGCCGAGCCTTCTGTATAAATCTGCACGGTATTGTCTTGCGTGTACAGCGACTTGCCGCTGGCCAAGTTCATATGGATCAAATCCCGGTACGCCGCAGTTTCCGCATCACTGAAACGGTAGATCGGCAGATCTTCCCGCTGCTTGGCCAGCGCATCCTGAAATACCTTCACATTTTCCTCAGTCAGCTTATAGATTTTGCGCCGGCTCAAATTTTGCCCGAGCAGCATGTAGACGACAAATCCGACGCCGGGCAGCAGGAAGAGAACCATCAGCCATGCCCAGGTAGCGCCGACATTGCGCCGCTCCAGGAAGATGACTGCAACTGCAAGCAGCATGTTGACCGCGAAGATCAAAGAAGACAATGTCGTCAAGACATCGACATGCATCGTTAGGCCCCCACCTTTCATTGGCTTGCCATGATCCCGGTTTGCCCGGTATACGTTTCGGGCGAAACCGGATTTGGCTAATTCTTTGTCTCCGCAGCATATTCGGCAATCACCTGAAGAAACGCCCGACCATAGCGGGCCAGCTTGCGTTCTCCCACACCCTTGACCTCGCCGAGCTCGGCCTCGCTTGCAGGCAAGCGCACGCACATTTCCCGCAGCGTCGCGTCATGGAAGATCGTGAATGGCGGCACCTTCGCCTTGTCAGCGAGCGATTTGCGAAGCTGGCGCAGCCGGTCGAACAGCTCGTCGTCGCCAGCCAGCATAATCCGTTCAGCGGCTTGCTCCACAATCGTGACGCGCTGCTCTACCCGTTCCTTCCCTTCCAGCACAGCGACTGCTCTCTGGGTCAGGGACAGTACCGGGAATTGGCTGTCCGACAACCGCAGATAGCCGTCCGCGGCAAGCACGTTAATCAGCTGCACGATTTCCTTTTCCTTGTAGCTGCCCATCACCCCATAGGTAGGCAGCCGGTCAAAGCCGAACTGCCGCACCTTCGCATCCTTGGCCCCGCGCAGCACCTTCGCTGTAATCGTAATGCCGAAACGTTGCTTCATGCGGACTACGCAAGAAAAAATCTTCTGCGCATGCTCCGTAATATCTGTCACTTCCCGCTCATCCGTGCAGCTGCTGCAGCGTCCGCACTCTGCTGCATCCTGCTCCCCGAAATACGTCACAACATGCTTCTGCAAGCAGCCTGTCGTATGGCAGTAGTCAATCATGTCGCGCAAGTTGGCGTACTCCATCTGCTTGCGCTGCTCGTCGGACTCGCCTTGCTCGATCAGGAACTTTTGCGTCATGGTGTCCTGCGGCGCATAAAGCAGCACACATTCTCCCGGCTCGCCGTCCCTGCCCGCTCTGCCGGCTTCCTGATAGTAGGATTCGAGATTTTTCGGTACATTATAATGCAGGACGAAGCGCACATTGGACTTGTCTATGCCCATGCCGAAGGCGTTCGTGGCCACCATCACCTTCAGCTCATCATAGAGAAATTTCTCCTGGCTTTCCGCCCGCTCTTGCTCGCTCAAACCGGCATGATAGCGTCCGGCCTCAATGCCGAGCCGAAGCAAGTAATCCCGGCAGCTATCCACCTCCTTGCGCGTGGAGGCGTAGATGATGCCGGACTGTCCGGCTCGCTGCTGCATGTAGGAGGCCAGAAATTTGCGCTTGTCTACACCCTTGACGACGGAGAAGGTCAGGTTCTCCCGCGCATATCCGGTTGTCACGCGCACCGGCCGACTCAGCTTCAGATGCTGGACGATATCCTCCTTCACCTTGTCGGTTGCTGTCGCGGTAAAGGCCGCCACTACCGGCCGCGGATGAATCTGGCGCAGCAGCTTCGGGATTTGCATATAGCTTGGCCGAAAGTCGTGTCCCCATTGCGAAACACAATGCGCCTCGTCAACGGCAATCAGCGGTATATGCAGGGAAGAGACCAAACGCATAAACCGCTCCGAATCCAGTCGCTCCGGGGCAATATATATCATTTTGTAGCGGCCTTCTTCCATTTCCTGCATCGTCCTGTTCAGCTCATCCGCACGAAGTGTGCTATTGAGGAAGGCGGTCGCAATGCCTGTCTCATTCAACGCGTCCACCTGATCCTTCATTAGAGAAATCAGCGGGGACACAACCAAGGTCGTGCCCGGCAGCATCAGGGCCGGAAGCTGGTAGCAAATCGATTTCCCCGCTCCTGTCGGCATGACAGCCAGCGCATCCCGTCCGTCCAGCAGCGCGCTGACCAGCTCCTCTTGTCCCTTGCGAAATGCATCATACCCAAACCATTGTTTGAGCGCCTGTCTGGCTTGCTCGATCATGACAACCTCTCCTTTACACCCACGACAGTGAAGAGCAGCTTCGATGCTATTCCTGTTCCTGCCGCGGGGCCCGATACAACACCCGTGAAAGTGAAGGGCAGCTTCGCAGCCGATTCTGCTATTTTCACGGGGCCCGACACAAAATGCTCGAATTCTGTATTTCTCAGTCTGCAGTCGTTCGCTATAATAGATTCAGAAGAATATGTGAGAAAAGGAAGTGATCCCATGTTTCGTACGGCGATCGGCCGCCTGAGGGTGATCGGGCTGCTTGAAGGACTATCCTACCTCATTTTGCTCGGCATTGCCATGCCCCTCAAATATGCGTTGGACATGCCGACGATGGTTTCCGTTGTCGGGATGGCCCACGGCGTCCTGTTCATTCTGTTCTGCCTCGCCGCCCTGCATGTCATGATTCGGCACCGCAAGTCCTTCCTTTGGGGTTTGGGCGCCTTTGTCGCTTCGCTCTTGCCATTCGGCACATTCGTACTGGACCGCAGGCTCCGTGACGAAACCTCCAGCTAGATAGCTGCATGCAACTTACCCGGCCGATCCGTGCTCGGGTGATTTGGCATGCTCGATCAAGCGCTCCAGCCGATGCAGATGAAAGCCGTAGTCAAAAATCGCCGAACCGACCAGCAACAGGCGCACGTTGTCTTCATCGGCCTGGTAAAACCCCATAACCTGGTGCATAAACAGCCCGTTGTCCCGGATCATCTCCCGGCTGCGGGTCTCTTTCCCCTTAATGGTCCCCTCATATTTCAGCAAGACATATTCATGGTACGTAATCAGATGCTCGATATGTTTGTCAAATATATCTCCCGCTTCGGCGTGATGCGTGCTCTGGAAATAGTGCTTCGTCACAATATCCAGCACCTCGGCCCCCTTGTGGAGCGTCAGCAGCATCTTCTTGAACACGACAAACCGCCGCGCGTTAATGACATGAACCGGCTTGACCCGCTTCAGCTTGCGCCGCTCCTCATTGAACAAGCTGAACAGCTCATCCAGCTTTTCCAGCTTCGTCCGCAGCTCCTCCCGCTGCCGGCGGAACGCTTTTTCCGTCATTTCATTCGAGATCGACGTTCGCAGCAGCAGCGACATCTGGTCGAATGCGGCATGTACCCCTTCTACGAACTGCTTCTCATGCCGGGGCGGCCACAGGGCAATATTGACGATGAAGGCCGATGCCATGCCGACCATAATGATCGCGAAGCGATTGAGAGCAAACGTCCAGTCATCGCCTGGCGCATCCATAATGACCAATACGGTGACCATGGTGAGGGCGATCGTTTTCTCCGCCTTCAGCTTTAAGCTTATCATGATGACAAGAACCGACACAATGCCGATCACGATCGGACTGTTCCCCAAACTGATCACCGCGAGCATGGCGACGGCCGCTCCAAGCACGTTCGCTTGAACCTGCTCGAAAACCTGCCGCCACGTCCTGTAAATCGAAGGCTGAATCGTGAAGATTGCCGCAACCGCTGCAAATATGGCAGGCGTCAGCCCAAGAAGGGCGCTCACATACAAGGCCAGCACAATCGACAGCCCTGTCTTGATGACACGCGGACCCATGGTCATGATTACACGAGCCTCCTCTTTGTGATCTATCCTTATTTTACCTTTCCTTCAGGCTGACTTGCAAAATTACTGATTTGACGGGTGATTCCGCCTCCTTCGTCAGGATTACCAACATTTGCGTAATGCAATCCTTTCTCTTCACTGGTTACTATGGTAATAGATTAACGAATAGGAGGAATCTAGCACAAATGAAAATGAAAAAAAGAATAGCTGCATCCGTCATTGCATTGAGCTTACTTGCTCCTTCAACCGCTTTAGGCGCCTATCAAGCCGAAGTCACCTATGGAGTCAACTTCCGGTGGGCTCCGAGCACTGACGGCGGCATTCACCGCATGCTGAACAAAGGCGAGCCCGTTCAAGTCATTGAACAGGTGAACAATTACTGGCTCAAGGTCAAGACGCAGGAAGGCATGGTCGGGTACATATCCGCGGATGACAAATATACGAAATACGTTTCGTCAGCCGTCACATCGCCAGCTTCCAGCGGCACGATTACAAGCTCTGTCAACTTCCGCTCCGCCCCGAGGGTAGCGAACAACCAGATTGGACTTATCCGCAAGGGGACGGTCGTTCAAGTGCTTGAGGTCACGAACAGCTACTGGGTTAAAATCAATCACAACGGTACCGTTGGATACATATCTTCCAACTATATATCGCACTCCGGCGCTCCCAGCCAGCCCAGCACAGGTTCGGGCAGCACGTCCAGTGCCAAGGCAGACGCTATCATTGCCACCGCGCAAAGCCTCAGCGGCAAAGTGACCTATTCGTATGGCGTGCGCAATCCAAGCAGATGGATTTTTGACTGCTCCTCCTTTACACAGTATGTGTATGGACAGCACGGCGTCTCCATGAAATGGGGCACCCGCTATCAGCAGCACGAGGGCTCAGCCGTCAGCAAGAGCAACCTGAAGCGGGGCGACCTCGTCTTCTTTGACACGAACAGCAACGGCTCGATTAACCATGTCGGCATTTATATGGGAGGCGGCCAATTTATTCACAACAAGCCATCCTCGAACGGAGTCGCCATTGATACGCTGAATTCCGGCTACTGGCAGGACAAGTATGTAAAGGCAAGACGCGTCCTGTAAGGCAATGATAAACTCTTCATCCTATTGCTAAAGGAGCTGTCTCCAAGTCCAATGACTTGAGAGACAGCTTCTTGTTTTCAGGTCTGCCTGCGCTCCATACGGGAAATAATACCGCTCGCAGGCGGCTGCAGCCCTGGCCTTACAACACTTGAAAGATGGGCGGATTCGCAGCAAAATGAACCGGCACATCCGGGAATCGGGTCTGCAGGCGATCCGCCAGCAGCTTCATCCCTGCCGCCTCGCTCTCGGCATGCCCCAGCACGATCAACGCCTTCCCCCTGCCTTGGCGAACCGCATCGCGGACATATTCGGGGGTTTCCCATTCCGGACCTTCCCCATATACAACCAAGTCCAGTTGCTCTCGCTCGAATAACGGAATCGCATGCTCTCCCCCGCCCCGGTATCCGGCTAACAGCCCGATCCGTTCGCAAGTCTGGTCCAGACCGCCCGTCACGCGGACATAGGACAGACCCAGTTGGCGCTTTACATATTGCGCAATTTCCCGGACAGTAACCGGGGGCAGCTGAACGACTGAGGCGACTGCTTCATGTCTGACAGCCCGGTCGCTCCAAGCCAGCGCTTCCAGCAGTCCTTCCATAATCCCGTCCGGCTGATAGCGGTGCCAGTAATCATGAAACCGGAATAATGCCAGCCCCGCTTCGCGAATGCAAGCGTCCTTGGCAAGATAGACCGGGTCCTGCTTCAACGCTTGCACGAAGCTGTCTTGATGGCTGAAAAATGGCCCTTCGTGGGCAACAATCAAATTGGCGCCTAGCTCCACCGCTTCTTCCAACACTGCCTGCGTCGGCATAAACGTTGTAACAATCCCGGTTACCTCTGCCTCCGGATCCCCATATTTCAACGTATCCACCGTTGGCTCCAGCACGCCTACTGGCTCGGTAAGCGCCCGCATCACTTGACTGATGGTAGTTTTCATCCTATGGCTCCCCTCATTCGCGACAATATTCACTCTCCCCTTCTTATCATACAGCCCCGCTTATGTCTACTGTTTCCCGTAGCTATTGCGCCTGAAGCTCCCCGCAAGCCAGATGGCCAATGGAAACAGCACCCCGAAGATAGCACCGTAAATCGGCCAAACTTTCAAGGAGTTCATGGCGGCGGCCCTATTGGGCCAACCAATCGGCGCCATAAAGAAAGCCAACGTAACGAGCGGTATCAGCAGGGAACGGTAATCCTTCAAGCGGAGGACGCCAGCCAGCGCGTATGCGGAAACATAGAGCAGCAAGGACATTCGAAAAAAAATGGTAATGTACCACAAAACAGCTACCATCACCTCGAACCTCTCGTAAAATATGCCTATGCTGATCGTGCGTACAACAAAATAGCTCGGATAGACGAGATCTGCCACGACTTCATGACCGAGAACCACAATCACCATGAACAAGGTGACAAAGAACATGCCTCCGCTTAATAGCCCGCTCCAAACCACTGCTTTTTTCCACTTCCGCACATCCTGCATGTGCGCAGATAAAAAGAGAAACAGCACCCCTTCGTAGTAGGGAAAGGCGATCAAAGATAGCGAGGCCAGCATGATCGGTTTGAAGCCATTCTCGTAAACGGGCAGTATTTGTTCAAGCTCTACGCTGGGAAACAAGGAGACGGTAAGGACAACAAACAAGAAGAGGACGAGAAAAAACAATATTTCCGCTGTCCGGCCAATCGACGTAATTCCTTTGTGCACCACGTAAAAAACAGCGAAAAGCATGAGCAAGTAAACCGCCTCGGGAGGCGTTTCCGGCATCATGACACCAGTGATAAAGTCGCCCAGGTCTCTTAGGACCAGTGTAAAGATGAAAAACGGAAAGGCCGCAATAAACACGATGATGCTCATGCTCCCTAGCCACTTTCCCAGGATGGAGGTCACATGTTCGTGAAAGGCAATCCCGTTCAGCCGATTGGCAAGCGGCATATAGAGTAGAACAATCAGCAAATAGACGGCTATCGCAATTGGGACGGAAATCCAAGCATCCTGCTTCGCAATATAAACCAGCGTAGAAGGAAGCACCAGAAAGGCGCTTCCAAGCTGATGCATCGCAAACCACAGGATCGCTTGACGAGTCGTAAGTGTCATGGAATGGAGCACCTCCATATCGGGGTTAAGAAAGCCATGTTTCCAGCATATTCGTCAATGGCCGAAACACAGCTGCGACAAAATCCAAAAGAAATGGCAGCTTCACATGAAGCATAAGCAGAATACCCAGCAGCATGCCGCCAGACAGTATGCAGGCGCTTGCCGCGATGTCCCGGTAATGTTTATCCCGCATCCATCGCCAATATGACCCCAGCGCGGCGCCGAGCGAAATCAGCATGCCCAACAGCAGCAC
This sequence comes from Xylanibacillus composti, assembly GCF_018403685.1. NCBI lineage: Bacteria > Bacillati > Bacillota > Bacilli > Caryophanales > Paenibacillaceae > Xylanibacillus > Xylanibacillus composti. Next base: position 19,310 of record NZ_BOVK01000069.1, on the reverse strand, counting down.
AGTGCCTCACTCCTGTTCTTTTTTCTCCAGCGGTCCTATGACCTTGCCGAATTTGCGTATCTGATAATCGATGCTGATCTCCACCTTTAGATCGTTCTTGAACCGGTCATTCCAGTCGTGCTTCCATTCCTTCCACTGCTTCGGATACTTTCGATGAAAGACCTCGCCCATGCCAAACACATCGGAGCCGTATACCTTCTGCACTTTATGTATCCCGGCTTCCAATACGGAGAGAAGCTCGTCGCTCGCTGCCTGCTCCAGCGCCCTTATCACCTTCACATCTCTCAGGTCCCCTTGGCAGTGCACTTCTCCAATATTCCCTTCTACAAACACATCCAGCTTTACATGCGGCTGTCCATGCTTGATCGTTGCGTCCATCTTCGTCTCGGTCTCGATAACCTCGACCACGAAATCTTGTTCTGAATCGGGGCACTTCATTCTCCCTACCGTATTCACCACCTTGTTTTTTATATAATTGAGCGCTTTGCTCTCCGTTTCATCAAGCCATCCGACAAGCTGATCGTCCCGAAACACGCCGATCCCCATAAACTGGAACTCTGCGGGAGATATAGGCTGCTTGGCATTTTCCAGACGCATGCCTTTTTGCATATCACCCCTGATTGTCAGGCCTGTCAAAATCGGGCTAATCCCTTCTTTTTTCAAGGCTTTGAACAGCTCCTTCACGTTCACGGCCGCTGTCGGCGCCCACGTTCTCTCAGAGACTTTAAGTGATTTATGCAGATCCATGGCAGGCAGCACCTCTGTCGGTGTCACCAGCCCCAGCAGGTCCTTTGCCCGCACATCCTTGGCTACAGCAATATAAAAATCCGGTCTGGCCTCATGGTCGCGGAACCAAAGGCCCATGGGCTCCTGAATGCTTGTTCTTGCCGTCTTTTCATCTACAATCAAAAAACGAAGGTGAGCAATATACATTTTCCGCGAGGAATGGGTCGTCATTTTTCTCAGCGCTTCGAATATCGTTGGCGCTTTTTCAGAAAAGACCAGTACAGGCGAGCGATCCCCGATCCGGTGCTTGGACATCGCTGACGGGTCCACAATCTGCAAGGACACCTCATATTGATCGTCTACAGAGTCGATGCCAGCCGCCAGCACGACCGCCAGTTCATTCAACTCTTTGCGATTCCAGCATCCTGTCAAGCAGAGCATCGCCAGGCAGAGGAGCAAAGCCAATCGGCAGGAAATCCTCATTTTGCACCACTCCGATTTTCGGACGATCTGTGGAACGGGTAGCGAAGGATGCCGTCTTGCTTCCCCTTCTTTCGATAGGGCGAGAGCGGGCTCATATAGGGCACCCCGTAGGATTCCAGGCTGCATAGATGCACGATCAGCACAAGAATGCCTATCGTAATTCCGTATACGCCCATTGTGGCGGCAAGCCCCATGAAGACATAGCGCAGGAGCCGGCACGGAATGGACATTGCATACGAAGGAATGGCAAAGCTGGAAATCGCGGTTATCGATACGACAATTACCATTACCGCTGACACAATGCTCGCTTCAACGGCAGCTTGCCCTACAACGATCGTCCCCACAATGGAGACAGCCTGTCCAATAGTGCGCGGCATTCGCAAACCGGCCTCCCTCAATATTTCGAAGGTTGTCTCCATCAGCAGCGCCTCCACAAACGCCGGGAACGGGACGCCTTCACGCTGTGCGGTCAAGCTTAGCAGCAGCTGAGTCGGGATCATGTCCTGATGATAAGTCGTTAACGCAATGTAGACGGACGGCGCCAGCATGCAAATCATGAAGGCCGCAAAGCGCAGCAGGCGTATCAAGCTGCTGAACAGGTACGGTTGATAATAGTCCTCTGCAGATTGGATAAAGTCCACAAAGACGGAAGGCACCAGCAGCACGAACGGCGTGCCGTCTATAAAGATCGCGACCCGACCTTCCATAATCCCTGCGGCAATCGTATCCGGACGGTCTGTGTTATAATTCAGTGGGAATAGAGTCCGCTGTTTCTTTGCATTCAGAATTTCCTCGAGGTACTCCCCTTCCAACACCCGGTTCAGCTTGGCCGACTCGAACCGTTGTTGGAGGTCGCGCACCAGTTCGTCCTTGGCGAGCCCCTCTATATACATAATCGCTATATCTGTTTTCGACTGACTGCCTATTGTCATCGAACAGACACGCAATCTGCTGTCCTTCACCCTTCGCCGCACCAGAGTCGTATTCGTTCGCAATGTTTCAATGAACGAGTCTGCCGGGCCTTTGACAACGGGCTGTGTTTTCGATTCTTCAATGCTGCGTTCTTCCCAGCCCGGCAGCGAGATGATCAAGCCCTCCGGATGCCCCTGCATCAAGAGAAGGAGACTCCCGGACAAAATCTGTTCCACTGCGTCCTCCCTATTGTCGACTACCTTTACTTCACTCGCGTCGAGCACACTCGCCCGAATCCTTTCCAGCGTAACGATTTGATTGGGCAGGCGATCCAACAGAGGAGAGATGACGCTTTCCTGCACAGTTCGTTGATTGACCATCCCATCCAAGTAAAACAATGCCATATCGCAGGTCCCGTCAACCGTCACCTCGCGAATCACGAAATCGGAACTCCCCCCCATAATGGTATGCATGTGCGCTATATTGTCCTTCAGATGAACGGCAAAATTCCCGCTTTTTTGCTGCTTCATACATGCGATCCCCCTTATACTGAAAGTATTCCCTGTTGGATCAAAAAAATGAAAAATCCAGCAAACTGCGAGGATATGGCCCACAAAAGGCTGCATATTTACAGGATGAAGCCGTATGTACCGGAGGATGAAGCCGCATGTACCGGGAAGGTGCTTCATAAATCCCTTTTGGGAAATGAAACATATCTGCACATTTTACCGGATAAGTGATAAGCAAATCGACAGGCAATCTGGATTCCCCAGCCTCTGCGGACATGCTGCGATTCATCGCGGATAGGAATGACAAGCACGGACAATCCATTATTTGGGTCGCCCGTGATCTAAGCGTGCGTTTTATGAGAGAAAGGGTCGTCTTCTTTCGGGAGGGACAAATTGCAGCCGAGCTGAATATGACTGCTGTCGATGGGAAAGTGCGCAGCGGCGCCTCACCGGAACGGTTCCGGACTTTCTGCGGCGGTGAGACTGGCTTCGAGCCCGTCAAGGAGATAGGCCATCGGGATGGCGACAGGCCGTTACTTGACGATGTAACTGCCATGGCGGAAGAGGACCTGCTCCCCGCTTTAGCGGTCGAACCGGGATCAGCCGTATTTTTCCCCAGATCATATGCAGTTGGCCTCGGGGTAACTGTCAGCGATCGCATCGCTATCTGTGTGGAAGGAAAGGAAGATTCCGATTGCACGGAATTGGTGGAAGTTGGCCTAGCGGAGAATCTGCCTGGTATAAACGGTACGTCAATCGTATACGCGGATGGGTCGAACCCATGTTGTCGCAACGCCTGCTCGTCCAAACACTGGCAGCAGCGATATGGGGCTCGGCCCAACTCCGGGAAGCTTACCCGGAAATCGAAGGGACACATTAGAACGGGCGAAAGGTGCTTCGCCACTATGACGGGGATTGTCTCCGCCTAGTTCCTGATCGGGTCCGGAACTGTGGCGATCGGAACTGCGTTTGCTGTTCCATTGACCAGTCCGTTAACGTTACTGCTCATCGTCCTGCTTGCTGGATCGCTTGTTTCTTTCACCGTGTCTATGGTCTTCAGCCGGATGGATTGGAACAAAGCGCTTGCTGTGGAGGGGCGGGGCTTGACGCCCCCCTCCATAGCATTAGCCCCTTCACCCGCGAAACCGGGCTGCCGGCAAGCCCTTCACATCCAGCTTAACCTTGAAAACCCCGCCCGCTTGCGGCTGCTTCTGCAAAGCCTGCTCATCGTTGCCGATGCGTGCGGTGGTGATGTATAACTCGTCCAGATGCTCGCCGCCGAACGCACAGGAGGTGACGTTCGCTGCGGGCAGCTCCACCTTGGCCAGCTTCTCTCCCGTAAGAGGATTCCACCTCGACACCTGCCAACCGCCCCAATGGCAAACCCAAAGCATCCCTTCCGCATCGATCGACATGCCGTCCGGACCGCCGGCCTCGTCAGCCAGAGAGAGGATGACCCGCCGGTTGCTAATCTCGCCGCTCTCGGCATCGTAATCGAACGCATTCACCACCTGCTCGGCTGAATCAATGTAATACATCGTCCGCTCATCGGCGCTCCAAGCCAGGCCGTTCGAGATCGTCACGCCGGAAAGGCGCTTCGTTACTTGGCCGCCCGCTTCCAACGTGTACAGCGCCCCGAGAGGCTCGGAGCAGCCGTAGTGCATCGTTCCCGCGTAGAACCGCCCCCGGGCGTCGCACTTGCCATCATTGAGCCGGGTCTGGTCTTTTGGTTCTTCGCTCGCCAGCGCTACAACGTTCACTTCCCCGCTGTCCAGATGAAGGCGGTAGAAGCCGTCCTCCAGCGCCAAGATCCAGGTCCCGTCCTCTGCCGGGACAGCAGCGCCAATCCTCCGCTTCAGTGCATACTCCCTGGTCTCGCCATTCGACGGCTTGAAGCGATGCAATGTGCGGCCTTCGATATCTACCCAGAACAGTTCCTGAAGCCGATCGTCCCATACCGGGCCCTCGCCTAACGATGCTTTTTGATCGAGCACGCATTGTGCTTGTAAAGTCAGCATTGCGCAAAGTCCTCCTTCTTCTAATCTGGATATATTAATTGGTGCCTTTGTTCCAGCATAGTATAAGGAGCGCACTGTGACTAGTGAGGGATTTTTTCAAAATGTAGACCCGTTCGTCCAGCGCGCGCGATCTCGATCAGCCTGCAACGAAATGCTGCCGCCTGCGTAATAAGAGAAAAGCTGCTACGGAAGGACTGATTCCTATCGCTGGAACGAATCCCCTTCGCCGCATACTCCGATCCCCTGCCTGGCGGATAGGTCTGCTCATTCTTGCTATAGCGGTTATCGCCTTCTGGGCTTATCCGTACTATACCGAATCCGTATTTTACGTGAATGCAAACAAATACAAACTTAGCGCTGCGGACGAAAACGCCAGCCAGTATCGCTCGTATTGGGGTCCGGTGATCGAAGTGCAGCATCCGGCTGCTGACAAAGCAGTCGTCAGCATCGATCAAGCGCCATTTTTCATCACAAAGCAAGAATCGCTGCCATACATCCGTTATACCGTTGCCTCTCCCGATGGACACACAGCTGTGGTGCAGGACATAGACGGCAGACTGACAACCTATGATGAGAACAGTGAGTGGATGCACGGCATTGCCATCTATGCTGGGAATGAAAGAATCCTGGAAGAGGGTAATTGGCTCTACTCCCCCTCCGCCATCGTCCGGGCTGCCCATCCGCCATATCACGAAAAGCAAGGCGGCTTTCTCCTTTTTCTTGGAGCGGTGATTCTCTTCGTTTACGGCTGGTGCGGCTTTCGATATCAACGTTTCCAGGACGTGCTTTTCTATCTCACGCCCTCGACATGGTATGCCAACGCCCCCGAGCCTTCGGACTTCTACTACTTCATGTGCAAGGTTGGCGGGGTCCTCACGATGCTTGCAGCAGGCTGGCTCTTCATCCTGTCACTGTAAGTTGTCCAGAAGGTATGCCGTGCGGTCCATGTCTTGACTGGGACCGGCCGCGCTCAGGCGGCGGGATTTGTACGATCATTCGTTCAAATGAGCTAGCAGTCGCGCTCAGGCGGGCGGATTTGTACGATCATTCGTACAAATGTGCTACCGGCCGCGCTCGGGCGGCGGGATTTGTACGATCATTCGTTCAAATGAGCTACCGGCCGCGCTCAGCGGGCGGATTTGTACGATCATTCGTTCAAATGAGCTACCGGCGGCGGGCGGACAGCTGTCTGCGGGGCGCCAAAATGCGGCAATACGGCGCGCAATAGAAAAAGCTGCCTACGAGGCAGCTTTTTCAACTCTCATTGCGTGCGCAATCGACCTTCCACGACATAGAGGCAGGCTTCATACGGACGCAACTGCAGTTTTTGCACATGCTGCGGCAATTCCTGCGCTGTATCCGTATAGTTGGACAGCAGCAGCTTCATTCCCGCTTGCAGCAGTTCATCCGGCAATGCAAAGTCACGCTGCTGCTCGCTGTGGTTCAGTGCAATGAGCCAGCGGACCTCCCCGCTTTCGGAATCGCGAAGCTCGCGCGTATACACATACACGTGCTGGTCATCGCCGCTGATATCCGTATAGTCGCCATAGATCATGACTGGGTGCTGCTTGCGCAGGCGGATAAGCGCCTGATAGAAGGCGAATACCGACTCCTCATCCCGCAGCGCAGCCTCAACATTGATCTCGCGGTAATTGGGGTTCACCCTTATCCAGGGGTCCCCCGTCGTAAAGCCCGCGTGCTCCTGCGCATTCCATTGCATCGGCGATCTGGAGCTGTCCCTGCTAAGCGGCTGCAGGCTGCGCAAAACTTCATTCGGATCGCGGCCTTTTCCCACTTCCTCCGCGTATTTGTTGCGCATCGCAATATCCTGATACGCTGCGATCGAATCGTACCGCACGCCCGTCATCCCGATTTCTTCGCCTTGATATATATACGGTATCCCCGGCAGCGTGTGAAGCATAAGCGCCAACAGCTTGGCAGATTGCACCCTATATGCGCCATCGTTCCCGTATCGGGTCACTTGGCGGGTATGGTCGTGATTGTTGAGAAATTGCGAATTCGTGCCGCGGCCCTTCAACGCTTCTGCCCACTTGCGCTGAATGCGCTTGAATCGCGGCAAATCCCACTCCGGCATTTCATCCAGCACCTCGAAGTGGAACAGCGTATTCAGCTCGCGGCGCCGCTCATCCACATAAAGCAGGCCGGTTTGGGGCGTGACGAAGGCGGCTTCGCCAACCGTGAGGATATCATAATGCCGGAATACCTCGCGATGCATTTCCTGCAGGTACTCATGCAGACCGGGGTGATTCGTCAAGTAGCGGATGTCTTCCGGCTGCTCCACATCGGCGAAGACGTCCGGCTTGGCGAGCAGCGCGATGGCATCGAGCCGCAGACCGTCAATGCCCTTGTCCAGCCAAAATCGCAGCACCCGGTATAGCTCCTGCCTTACTTCCGGATTGCGCCAGTTTAGATCGGGCTGCTCGATTGCGAAGGAGTGCAGGTAGTATTGTCCCGTTTGCGGATCGAACTGCCATGCTGACGGATTGAAATAGGAGCGCCAATTGGTCGGCGGGCCGCCGTTCACCGGATCCCGCCAGATGTACCAATCCCGCTTCGGGTTGTCGCGGGAGGAGCGGGACTCGCGGAACCAAGGATGCGCATCCGATGTGTGGTTCAGCACCACATCCATCATCAGCTTCATCCCCCGCCGCTGCACCTCCTCCAATAGCCGATCAAAGTCGGCCATAGAGCCCGCCTTATCCATGATCGCGTAATAGTCTGAAATGTCATAGCCGTTATCCTTGTCGGGGGATGCGTAAAATGGGTTTACCCAGATCATCGTTGCGCCGAGCGATTGGATATAGTCGAGCTTCTCCACGATCCCGTTCAAATCCCCGTAGCCGTCTGCATTCGTATCATAAAAGCTGCGCCAATATACCTGATAAACCACAGTCTCTTTCCACCATGCTCGATGCATAAAAGCTGCCATCCTCCTGAACAAATAATCTGCAAGTTGTGTGCGCCGGCAGTCGGAGGACGAAGGAAAAAGCGGGGCATCCCCGCTTTTTCGTCGAGAGTGCTATCCCACCTATACCAGCCTTATCCTTTGACGGCGCCGCCCATCAGCCCTCTGACAAAGAACCGCTGCAGCGTGAAGAAGACAGCAAGCGGCATCAGCATGGAAATGAAGGCTGCCGCCGTCAGCAAATGCCAGTCGTTGCCGCGCGAACCAACCAGACTGGCTATCTTCATGGACATGACCTGTACTTCCGGCTGATTGCCGAGGAAGATCAAAGAGACCAGATAGTCGTTCCACACCCAAAGAAATTGGAAAATGCTTATCGAAGCCAGTGCGGGCACAGAAAGCGGCAGCACAAGCCGACTGAACATCGTAAAGTTGGAAGCGCCGTCCATGAACGCCGATTCGAACAAATCCTTCGGCAGCTGGCTAATAAAGTTGTACATAAAGTAGGTGACCAACGGCAGACCGAAGGCCGCGTGCGCCAGCCATATGCCCAGGTACGTGCCGTTCAGCCCCAGATTCGTATAATCCCGTAGAACCGGGATCAGGGCTACCTGAAGCGGCACAACCAGCAAGGCGATGATCACCACAAACATAATGCGCCTGCCGGGAAATCGCATCCAGGCGAACGCATAAGCGGCGAAGCTGGCGATAAAAACGGGAATGACCGTTGCAGGAAACGCGACCGCCACCGTATTCCAGAACGACTGGGTCATCCCGGTTCCCCGCTGTGTCTCGACGCCGCCGCCGGGCATGACGATCTCATACTCCTTGCCGCCCAGCACGGCCTCATAGTTCTGGGTCGTAAAGTTCAACGAGGCGCCCCAACCGCGCTCCTGCACGTTAAGCAATCGCTCGCGCCGATTTTCCCAGATTAGACGCTGACCATCCACCACAATGCCTGACCGGAGCTCGGTATCGGTGAAGGTTCTGCCATTCACTTCAATCGGAGCGCGCAAATCTGTATCCTCAGGCAGCGTGATCTGCTCGGCCGTCGTCCATGTACGATGCGGGAAGACATGCCACCAGCCCTCGCTCAATATATCCGCTGCAGGACGGAACGAGGAAATGAACAACCCCAGAGTCGGGATAAGCCAAATCAAACAGATGAACCCGAGCACGCTGTTGACGATCCACTTGGAGCCGCGCCGCTTCTTTTTCCCTGGCATTAGAATCCCCCCTGCTTCCTGAATTGTCTCAGGTTGATGATGATCACCGGAATGACTGCGATCAGCAGCACAATCGCCAGCGTCGAACCATAGCCCGTGTTCTGGAACATGAAGAGCTGTCTGTAAAATTGCGTAGCGACGACCTCGGTGTCATACTGTCCGCCAGTCATGATCATGACCACGTCGAATATTTTCAGCGTAAACACAATAATCGTAGTCGTAACCGACAGCAGTGTTCCGGAAATGTAGGGAATCATGATGCTGAAGAAGATCCGGATCTCACCCGCGCCGTCAATGCGTCCGGCTTCCAGAATGTCCTCCGGGATGCCCTTGATGGCAGCCGAAAATATGACCATGGCGAAACCGGTTTGCATCCAGATGAGAATCGCGATCAAAAATAAATTGTTCCACGGCTGCAGCATCGTTGTCCATGCTTGCGGCTCGCCGCCGAAGGCAGTGACAATCGCATTCAGCAAGCCGATCTGCGTATCGCCGGGCTGATAATAATAGATGAATTTCCAGATGACGCCCGCCGCGACGAAAGAAATCGCCATAGGCATGAAGATAATGGCTTTCGCCGTTTTCTCGAAGCTGCTGCGGTCTGCAAGCACCGCTACCAGCAGTCCCAGCGTCACACAGGCGCCCGTCCCGAGGAATACCCAGAGCAGATTGTTGCGAAGCGCCGTGGCCAGCAAGCGGTCTGTGAAAACAGCAGCGTAGTTGGCCAAGCCTACAAAGTCGGCTGAGTTCGGACCGAAAAAGCTGAGATACAGCGTCCGCATCGTTGGAAGGAAGAGCAGCCAGCCAAGCAGGATGACGGCCGGACCGACAAACACATAAGGCAATATTCTCCGCTTCCATTGATCAGGGTATTTCTCCACTACCCAGTTAAAGGAATAGTAGATCGAATAAATACCGAGCGCCCCCCAAACAATCGCCACCAAAGCGTTGGCGATCGGCGGAAGCCCCGCGTCCCGCAAAAAAAGAAAGATCAAACCGTGTACGAGCAGGTTTGCGACCGGAACAAGAAGGGATAACAATAGAAGGCGCAGAGTATTGTCTTTCTTGGTTTGTGCTTGCATCCTTATCCTCCTTCGCTTATCCTTGCCAGACTAAAGATGAGGGGCGCATGGCCAAGCGATGCGCCCACATCTTGGTACGAGCGGCAACTACTGCTGCCAGCCTCTCTGCATTTCCTGCAGGGCTGTATCCAGATCCACCGTGCCGCTCACATAATCGGTAATCCCCTTCCAGAACGTACCTGCGCCAACGGAGCCCGGCATCAGGTCAGAGCCGTCAAAGCGTACCGTCTCGGCATTTTGCACAAGCTCAGCCATGCGGCGTTCAGTTTCAGTCGGATACCAGTCGAGCTCCGCATCATTCATCGGCGCGATGACGCCGCCGGATTGCACCCAAGTTCTGATCGATTCGCCTGTTGTGAAGAATTCCATGACTGCGCGCACTTCAGGACGATCATTGAACATCGCATACAAGTCACCCGAAATCAGCGCCGGTGTGCCATACTGCTCGTCAATCGGCGGGAACGGGAACCAGTCGTAATCGTCTGCTGTCACCTCAGGCGGGAAGAACGTCGTGATAAAGCTTGCCTGACGGTGCAGATATGCCCCTGGCGGGTTCGTGAACAGCGGCTTCGGCGCATCGCCGAAATAAGTGGTCACGATCGATTTCGTACCGCCGTATACGTAGTCTGGATTCATCCAGATTTCAGCCATTCTCTCAAACGCATTTTTCACGATTGGATCGGTAAACGGCAGCTCGCCGGAAACCCACTTGTCATAGTTCTCCGGAGTAGTGGTCCGGAGCATGATGTCCTCAATCCAGTCCGTTGCAGGCCAGCCGGTCGCTGCGCCGGATTCAATGCCGATGGCCCATGCCGCATCGCCATCCGCGGCAATTTGTTCAGACAAATCAATCAACTCATCCCACGTAGTCGGCACTTCATAGCCGGCAGCTTCAAATTCATTCTTGTTGTACCAGACGAGGCTCTTCACCCCGCTTCTCGACCAGATGCCTGCCATTATGTCGCCGTTCGGGCCTTCCATCGTAGCCATATCCAGCCAGCTTTCGTTGTATTGCTGGTTCAGCCAGTCATCCGACATAAAGCTGCGCACATCGATGACATGTCCGTCCCGTACGAAGGTTTCCAGCAGACCGGGCTGCGGGAAGTCCGCGATGTCCGGCGCATTGCCGCCATTGACGCGGACAGAAATCGTAGCTTCGAACTCCTTGGAGCCCTCATAGGCAATATCTATACCGGATTGTTCCTCAAATGCCGCAATGGCATTCAAAAATTTCACTTCATCCTCGTCGGTGAACGGACCAAACATCGTTACCTTGGTTCCGCTAAATTCACCCGCATAGGCGCGCTCGAGGTAGGAGCCTTCCCCGCCTGTCCCAGCATTTCCGCCCGCATTGCCTTGACCTTGATTTTGCCCGGCATCGTTGCCGCCATTGCCCCCACCGCCGCAGGCACTGAGCACGAGTGTGAGCAGCATGACCACCACTAAAGGCAAGATATGTCTTTTCTTGATCCATGCTTTCATCCAAATCAACCCCTTGTTTACGAATTCATGTGCTTGTTTTTACCTATGTTTCTCGATGGCTTCAGATCTTCAATCAAGCAGTCGCACCTTGACAGCTTGGTTCCGTTCACCACCTCCTTTCAAAAGAATTTGCAGTCTTTTCCTTTACTATACTGAAAAGCTTTTCAATTCATGTGTGAAAAATGTCTCTGAAAAGCTTTTCATCATCGCATAAGACGAAAGCGGCACCGGCCCATCCACTTCGCTGCTGAGGAGCGTTCCCCCACTCCGACTCACGACAGCCGCTGTCAGCGAAGCGGCTTAGACGAATCCCGAATGATCAGCTTGTGCGGCAGCTTCTCTCTCAACTGCTTGACAGAGCCGTCCGTTATCAGTTCATGCAGCTTCTGAATGGCCCTAATGCCGATTTCATATACGGGCTGCGCTACAGTGGACAGCTTTGGAATGTACATGTCCGCCATGCGGATATTGTCAAAGCCGATAACGGATACATCGTCCGGTACGGACCGTCCGCCGTCTTGAATGGCCGTGATCGCCCCCATGGCAAACTCATCGGATGCGGCAAATACCGCTGTCAGGTTCGGCGCCTTCTCCAGCAGCCGCCGGGAAGCCTGGTAGGCATGCTCATACCGATGCTCGGCAAATTCAACATGGGCGGCGCAAGCTTCCAGTCCATGGTCGCGCAACGCCCGGACGAAGCCATCATAGCGGGGCTGGCCGGAGATCATCGCACCGAAAGGGAAACTGATCATGCCGATTTGCCGGTGCCCCTCCCTGGCCAGGTAATCGACTGCCGCGTATGCCGCGCTTTCATCATCGATGTCCACGGAAGGAATGTCGTAATCGAGAGAATGCGTGGAGGCCAGCACGAACGGAAAATGAAAGCGGGTCATTTTTTCGTAATAAGCCGGATGCAGGGCGTCGCTTGCAAATATAATGCCATCGACCTGCTTCTCATAAAAATTTTCAATATACGATAATAGCCGATCTTTGTCCCTGTCAGTATTGCAGAACATCAAGCTGCAATTCAGTTGAACGGCGGCGTCCTGCATCCCCCGAATGAGCCCCGCATAATACATGCTTTCAATATCAGGGATCATCACACCGATCGTATTGGACTTCTTGTAGATCAAGCCGCGGGCAAAGCCGTTGGGCTGATACTTCAACTTCTCGATTGCTTCCAGCACGCGCAAGCGCTTGCTCTCCACGACGGTCTGCGGCGCGTTCATCACACGGGAAACCGTGCTGATGGACACACCAGCCATATTGGCGACATCTCGGATTGTCGGTTTCATTGCGATTTCCTTTCCTGCTGCATCCTGACTCATGCTGCTTCATGATCGGTTCTTGCAAGCGGATTCTGAAAAGCTTTTCAAATTTATTATAGAGGGCAATTATGGGAATGGCAAGAGGCGATTCTTTCTTTTCGGCTTCATTCTGACAAATATCGTCACCGTCTGCATGAGGGGGAACAACCGCGGGCATTCTATTCGCGTGCTTGGGAAGTCATCAGTTAGGGAGGGAAAAGCAAATGTTTGTGTACGGTGTAGATATTCCATTGCAGGATGTTAAGCAGCCAGACGAGCCCTTGCGCCAAGTCGAGAGCGAAAGCCCTGTTGACCCGACCGCGTTTTCCTTCACGTATGGCATGGATATTTTTCCAGAAGAAAAAGAAGGGGAGAGCTAGGCCGCTGCAAGCAATCAAAACGATTGGATCGAGAGGATGGTTAGTGTGGCAAAACTATTGTATGTCACTGTAAATCCCAAACCGGCAGAGGAATCCTATGGTCTGACTGTCGGTCAAGCCTTCTTGTCCGCCTATCGTCAGGCAGCGCCGGAGGACGAGATTGAAGTGTTGGATTTGTATCAAGCAGATATCCCGTTCATCGACACCGATGTATTCAGTGGCTGGGGGAAGCTCCAGCAAGGACAAGCCTTCGATGACCTGTCCCCCGATGAGAAAAGCAAGGTAGCGCGTATCAACGAATTGACTGATCAGTTTATCGCCGCGGACAAATACGTCTTCGTTACCCCTATGTGGAACTTCAGTTTCCCTCCCAAGCTGAAGGTATATATGGACAACATCTGCATTGCGGGCAAGACGTTCCGCTATACCGCAGAGGGACCTGTCGGCCTGCTGCACAACCGCAAAGCCCTGCACATTCAAGCACGGGGGGGCATCTATTCCGAAGGGCCAGCCAAGGAGATGGAGTTCGGTGACCGGTACCTGCGGGCTTTGCTCGCATTCGTCGGGGTTACGGAAGTGACTTCCTTGTTCGTGGAGGGCATGGCACAGATGCCTGGCCAGGCTGAGCAAATCAAAGAGAAGGCTATCGCCCGCGCGGCAGAAATGGCGAAGTCGTTCGCCTTGCAGACCGTTCCGGTTGAGTAGCCAGCCGTAACAAGGGGACCCTCGCGTCTTACAGGCTAAGGTCCCCCTGCGAATGGATCAGGTCTATCTGGTTGGGAAGGAGCTGATGGTCTGAATCTCCCCTTTCCTTTCTGCCCTTCCGGACATCCTCTGCTTGCTCATGGAATCAGCAGCTGGTCTCATTGGAAACCTCCGCTTCGTGCTTCCAGCGGTATACCAATTCATTGAACCATTCCCGGTCCTTCGTCTGCAGAGCCAGTCCGATCAAAAATTCCAGACTGCCCCTGTACGGCAAGACGCAGAATCCGGCATCGCTATCCAGGATGACGCGCTTTTGGTCTATGCTTCGGAAGATGAAGTAAGGCTTCTGCATATAATATTCGATCCGCTCGTACTCCACAATTTGGCCTTCGAATTTGCTTGCAGGAGACGTGATTTTGCACAAAGCGCCTGCTTGCAAATTCAAATATTGAAACAAGTACAATGTCCTTCACCCTCTCGCTCTTATTATGTATGCGCTTTCTATTGTCTAATTCGCGATGGTCTGCCGATTCCCTGCACACCTGTGAATTTTTTGATGAGCCCTTACTATGTATAGCCCGTTCACAGAAAAGGCTCCCCCGCGTCAGAGGTACAAGCTATTGTTCCGCTTGTTCAACTGCGTACGCAGAGGAGCCTTTCATCAGTCATTCATACTTGCGATTACCTTGCGCCGGGCTTTCCGGCTTTGCGTGCAATCATCATGATTTCCATACTTGATGCCTGGAGCGGCTCTGAACGGAACTGTCCAGCAGTGCAGCCGTACCCTGCATCGATTACAAACCCTTCTCCCTCAAGAAGCAGCTTAAGCTCACGATAAGTAAAAGCCGTCGTATAAAGAGCAGCCTCCCGGCTTTCTCCTTCCGGGCTCGTTATAGTCTCGCGATGTATAACCGTGCTTGTGTACGGATCAAATTCGCTCTCATCCGTCAGCTGCCGCGCCAAATGGAGCGAATGAATCGCTGTCAGGACGAAAGGCGAGCCGGGCTTCAATGCCGCATATACTCCCTGCAGCACCTTGCGATGATTGGCCTCGCTGCCAGCTAATCCGAACGCTCCCTCGCACAAGCAAATGGCCGCATCGAATTCCTGCAGGAAGGCAAGCTCCCTGGCATCTGCAGTGTGAAACTTAGCGGGCAAGTTTTCACCAGCGGCTGCTTGCTGCGCAAAGGCGATGAATCCCGACGAAATATCTACGCCAACTGTATGAATGCCGCGCCGAGCCAGTTCCAGACTATGTCTTCCGGGTCCGCAGCCAATATCCAGCAGTCGCTGTCCCGGCTGCAATGCCAGCCGCGCCACCAAGTAATCGACCTCCTGCACCGTGCCATGCGTAAATCCGTACTCCAAATAGTTTTCCCGCAAGAAGTCGCCCACTTCCTCATAATACCGGCCATCGTAGGCGATTCCTTGATCATATCGCTGATCAGTCAATGCATATCCCTCCGTGATTATAGGATCGAACACACGGAAGGCGTGTGAATTCCTTACCTTTCCGTGCCTCGCTTCATGCTATGTTTGGTGGTATCTGTTCCTACAATCATTCCATTCACTCACTTTCAATTGGATTCATCTTCCATTGTATGATGCCCGGATGCCTTCGTCAATCACCAGTCCCCTTCGTTGAACTAGCTGTTGAACTGCACAAGAACGGCAGTCTTGTCGTCCGATTTCTTAAAGCGGGGCATGCGCAAGCAATCGGGATCGCTCTCTTCGAGGGCTATCAACCATTCCAGATAACGCTCCAGCCCCTTGTCCCGAACGGATTCAGCCACTTCCAACGCGCCATCTGCGGGCGAGGCGTCCAGCGGCTTCGGAATATACAGACCGTCGCTTATAAGAAGCAAAGATTCCACATTTGTCCGGCTCAGGCGCCCGAATTCCGCGTAGTCAACGAACGCCGGGTCGCCATTCAGCACCGCATAGCCGCCGGGACGATTCGCCAGCTTGCGTCCTTCCATGATCCGCGGCTTAACGAAATCCCGCAGCTCCTCCCGATTGGCGAGCCCCTCCTCCATGCCCTTCACCCACCATTGCATGCTTCGCTCATCGACCGAGGCGAGCTGGTCATGGGTCACCACTCGAATGGTGCCGTCCCGGTACGTGACGATCAGCATGCAGTCACCTGCATGGGCAAAGTCGATGAACCGCTCGCCAACCCGCACGACAACCGCACAGGCTGTCCACAGCTGTTCTTTCCTTGCGCTCTCGATTCCACAAAGCTCCATCTGCCGGGCAAGCCTTCGGTTGGCTTCACTCAGCAGTTCCATCAGCGCTTCCGGGCCGACCGTTGCTCCACTCACCGAAAGCTCCTTCTGAGTATTTAGAAAGTCGGCGATGAGCGTGGAAGCCAGCTTGCCTCCAGTGTCGCCATTCTCGCTTCGGTAAGGCACGAGCGAGGTAGCTCCATCAACTACTCCGTACAGGCCCAGGCCGTCATTGCGGATAATCGCGTCTTCGTTGCAATCGCTGCTGCCCTGCATGGATACAGCTGTTATGTTCATCGATTCTCCACTCCTCTGTGAGGTTGCTATTGCCGCATCTGCCGACTTGCGTCTCTGCTAATTGTCCTCCAGGTTCAGCTCCAGCAGGCGGTCATCGGTATCTCCGGCTTGGCCGCGGCCGTCCGTATTATTCGTTATGACGAATATACGGCCCTCATAAACGAGCACGTCGCGGATGCGCCCTTCTCCTTGCCATACAGGTTCAAGTTCGCCAGCTGCCAGGTCATAACGGTACAGCGCTTCCCCCCTTAAAGCTGCTACGTACAACTGTTGTTCGTGTGCAGCTGTGCCGGAAGGAGCTATTGCGGTCGGCCCGGTATGATACAACGGAGCAATGAACCCGGACTCCGTGTCGTCGCCGATGAAGAGCGGCCATCCGTAATTCCCCCCAGCCTCAATGCGGTTGATTTCATCATGGCCGCCGGGGGACCCCGATGGCCCGTGCTCCGAGCTGTACATCTGCCCGTTGCTGTCCCAAGCCAAGCCCTGAGGATTCCGATGTCCGTATGAGTATACATAGGAGCCGGGGAATGGATTGTCGTCGGGGACTTCGCCTTCCAGTGTCATGCGCAAAATTTTGCCCCCGAGGCTCTCCACATGTTGTGCTTCTTCGGCTTCGTTGAAATCTCCGGTCGCAGCATACAAGTGCCGGTCAGGCCCGATCGCTAACCTGCCGCCATTGTGTACAAAGGAACCCGGTATGCCCTCGAGCAGTGCACGAACCTCCTTCCATTCCCCGTCATCCTCCCTGAGAAGCACAATCCGGTTGTATACGCCTCCATCCGCTTCATAAGTATGGTAGGCATAGGCTGTCCGGCTCTCCTCAAAGTTCGGCGCCAAGACGAAGCCGAGCAATCCTCCTTCCCCCCGAGCCGCAACAGGCTTGGCGAGCCGCACCTCCTGCCTCTCTTGCGCTTCAGGCGTGATGCGCACGATAGAGCCGGGCCGTTCGGTTACATAGAACGTCTCACCCGCAACGGCAATCGCCCATGGCACGCGAAGGTGATCCGCCAATACCCGATAGCCTTCTACTTCCTGCACGGGTTCTTCTGACACCGAATTCGTAGGTGAAGGCTGTTCTTGTCCGACGCAGCTTGCCAATACCACCATCATCGCCAATAAGATCATCTGCATGGAAATCCGCTCCTTCCTCATGACACTCCTCCTGTTTTCATTTCGGTCTGTGTGATCCTAGTATACCAACACTTTTCCCGTACATGAAGCGGACCCTCATCCCACATATCGGACGAGTTCGGCAACTTTTTGCGACCTTGATACGTATAGAGATTACACCGTCTGAAACTCGGTTTGATATGAATGGAGGTGCAGGATCAAAATGAAAAAATGGACACTGTTGCTCGCATCCATTTTCGCCGCAGCGTCGATTCTGTCGGCGTGCAGCGGAACCAATCAGGGAGAGCAGGAACTTCGCGAAGAAGACAATGCGTTGCAGCAAGAAGCAGACGCTAATACCGAGCAGCCGGTAGATCCAAATCAATCAGAAGGACAAGGGGCGTCATTGAACGATCCTCCAGTTGCGGAGCCGCTTCCGGAGGAGCACTCCGAGGAAGGGAACACTGCTGTAGAAGACGACAGCACTGAGACAGCTGCGATTCCCTTTACCGTTGCTCAACTGGATGCCAACATGGCTATCGGCATGACGAAGGAGGAGGTCGCCGCGCTTATCGGCGACGACTACGCAGAGATTACGATGGCCATGGACAACGCCGAAGGCTGGCGCTATGATATTGGCGCTGTCGACGGCTACAGCTTCGACGATGTACTGGACAGCGTGGATCTGGAAGGAATCAAGCAGGGGGATGTGGCGCTGCAAATTTTCATCCAGTTCGACAGTGAAGGCCAAGTGAATGGTTACAGCGCTTATCAGGCTGACGAGGATGGTTCGATCTCTGTCTATCAGTGGCTGGAAAATGGAGAGTTGAAGACGGATACGATCTTGTAGCGAACTGATTTTCGAAGCGCATGGCGCATTCTCTAACAATTGCAAAAGAAGCTGCCCCAGTTTTCTGAATACACTTGCGGGCAGCTTCTTTTTGCATTATCCCATGGCAATCCAGTTCACAATCCCTGTCTGCTCGCCGAAAGGCTTGGATTTGGCAATGGACAGAATGGCGGATCCGTGCTTCTTCTCCATGACGGAAGCATAGCAGATCGCATTGCTCGTCATAGCGACAATCGCATATTCAAGGTTTGGGAAAGGCTTGCTGAAGAACACCTCCACTTCTGCAGTCAAGTTCGTCTTGCTGATTTGAAAAGGGACTAGCCCCATCTGATGAAGCGGCCTGTCTTCCGCTGACGAAGATGGCTTAACAGCCGGGTCAATCGGAGCTTCAGCTTCTTGCTCTGCTCTATTCGCCTCGCCGGCTTCTTCAACCTGCGCAGCCGCTGGTTCCGATTCGGCCGGGTCGGACAGCCTGCCTGCAGCTTGAGCAGAGGTTGGAATGCCTGCCTCCTCCGCATCGCTATCCAGCGATGTCAATGCGGGTGCTTCAGCTTGGGATTGGTCGTCGGTTGCCTCTGCAGCAATAACTGCCGATCCCTCTTCCGATTCAAGGCCGGCGTCCGTCACCTCCGGCCATTCCGCCGACACATCGCTTGCGTTTCGATACAGCACGGCCAAAACTTCTTCAGACAGATGCCGCAACCCGATAGCGCCTTCCGCTATCGTTCTGTCTGTAATGCTCGCATGCTGAAGATGGCGCGTTTCGATCTCGCCGTCGCCGAGATGCTCGCTGAGCACGGCCGACTTCGCCAGATGAAGCGGCTGCACCGAGCGGTGCTTTAGATGTTCCGGCCCAACGGACAGTACTCGCAATGACTCATCGCTCACACTGCCTGGAGCCAGATGCCTTGTCTTCACGGCATCCTTCTGCAGATGCTCGCCGCTCACGCTATTAGCCTGCAAATGCGCTTCGCCTACCGATTCCGCCGCCAGCTTGCTTGCGTCCACGCTCTGCGCAGCCAAGTGCCTCGTCTGCACGGCCTCTTCCTGCAACTGCTCGCCGCTCACG
>NZ_BOVK01000068.1 GCF_018403685.1 Xylanibacillus composti | reverse complement strand
AAAATCTTTGACAGACCCCATTGAGATATAAAGACACCAGCTTTTACATTGAAATGATGGTGTCTTTTTGTTTGTAGAAGCTGCTCTTTTTCCTACACCCCCTCCACAAACCAAACACCCGCCAGCACAAACTGCCCATCCTTCAGCTCATAGGCCGCCTCCACACGCCCCGGGGCAACGCCGTGACCGAGTTCGGCTGCCATAGAGGAAATTACCTGACCATTTTCCACCCGATGACGGATGTGATTGCTTAGTACAACATGGTCAAACCACATGCCCGTATCGCTTTCCTGATAGGTGAAGGAATGATTCTCACCATTGATCGTTATGGTAAAGTTGCGCATTCCCTCCTGATCGGCAACTGTATACGATACCGCTTGCTCCGCGTCTCTTAGTGGGTCCGGCAGCAAGATTTCCGTGAAGTCGGCCTGAAGCACGTGAGCTTCACTTGCATATACGCCGGTTCCGTAACCAGTCGTCAGCAAGATTACAAGCTCCTCTTGCCCGTCTCTGCCGAGATCGGCCAAAACCAGCTCAGGCGCATAAGTCGGATTGACTACATTTTCCCAGTCGTAGGTATGGGTCAGTTCCCCCCATTGCACAGTAATAGGCCCGTACATGCCGCGATCTTGCAGCTCGTGACCAGATACGCGAATGGCCGCTTCCGCGATTTTCAGTGAGTGGAACGAACGTTACCTTCCCCACGTCTGTATGAAACGTATTTCTTTCCAATTCATCAGCTGTTTCGTCCTTGTTAGTATCTTGCTCCGCATGGTTGGGCTGTTCCACGAATCCCTCGATCGGCTGAGAATCCGATTCATCTGACGAACAGGCTGCAGTAGCCCCTAGCAAAAGGGACGCGATGAGAATCGCTTGAACAAGTTTGGTCATGGGCTTTCTCCTTGTGATCGATTGAGACTGGAATGATTATCGCTTCTCGCAAAGTAGACGACATCCCAATCGTAAAAGTTTGGTTTAACAGGTATGAAATTTCTGTTTTTCTTCCCTGAGCAGATTGCGTATAATCAAGGGAGTATGTATTTTGCTTTGCATCAGTAGATAGAACAGTGCACAGACAACTTAGAACAGACAGCAAGGGAGTCAGTCATGTTGAGTTTCGGTTTTATCGTGAGTTACTGGTTGTTTTCTTCATTGGAAGTGTTTGCTATTTTGTGCTTCAGTTTCAGCGTGTTCCGGATGCGGCTGCAGACAAGGGTCATCCCGTTCATTGCAGTGGCGTTGACGTTCGGTTATTTGAATTATTTGCTTTGGCACGTCTATGAGCTGGTGGACTACATTATATTGATTCAAGCCTTGGTGCTGCTGCTCTGTATATGGGCGATTAGCGGGAAGCCCTGGCTGTCTGCCTTGTTCATGACATTAGCGGGATTTCTGTTCTATGGGACGGTACAATCCTTGGTTATCCTGTTATTGGATTCGCTTCATGTCATTTGGATTCAGGATATCCAACCCGATAGTACGCAAAATTTCATCATTCAAAGCGCCGCTGCGATGTTTACAATTGGGCTCTCCCTTTTGTTGCATCGCAAAAAATGGGGCTTTCTGTTTTTGCGGCACCGAAAGCAAGGGGATAGGCGGTTAAGAAGGATGCTAGTGACGTTAGCCTTGATCAGTGTGCCGGTTACTGAGGGGATTTACCGGTTCATCTTTCTGAGCAATCCCCGCGAGGGTGCGTGGATACTTATGTACTTGCATTTGTTCCTGGTAATCATCATGCTGATCTACGCCTATCAGAAGGAAAAAATTGAGGCACGATTAAAGTATGCGCTGTATAAGAAGCGGTGGTGAGCACGCCGGAGGAAGGAGCATGGTCTCGCGTGCGGTTGTGGCAGGACTAACATTGTTTTGTAACGGACTCGCACGTCCATTAGCGTCCCTTTTTCGTGATTTTCGTCAGCTAAGGGACAGTGCTGTCCATTAGAACAGGTGAGTCGGTCGGAAACGAAGTTTTCTTGACTTTAATGGACACCAGTGACCGTTACATTGGGAAATCAGGCAAAATCGCTGTTTTAAGGTCATAAGTGACCGTCACATTCAAGCCCGGCATCATATCAAAAAAAGCTGCCTCCACCCGGGAGACAGCTTTCCTTATTGTTCGGAGCGTTTACAGTTGGATCTTCTTGACGGATGTCAGTCCGTCGAGCGCAGCGATTTCATCGATAACCGCCTTCTCCGCAGGCTTGTCGATGGTCAGCACCATGATCGCGGAGCCGCCGATCACTTTGCGGCCTACTTGCATGGTAGCGATGTTCACGTCGTTCGTGCCGAGCAGTGTGCCAAGGCGACCGACGATGCCGGGCTTGTCCGTGTGAGAGATCAGCAGGATGTTGCCAGCCGGCGCGATATCGACTGGATATTGGTCAACCTGCACGATGCGCGCGCCATAGCCGTTCAGCAAAGTGCCGGCGATAGTCTTCTCTTCCTTGTCGGTCTTCAAGGTCAAGCTGATCAAGTTCGTGAAGCCTTTGGTCGTGGAAGACTTCTGGCGTTCGATCTTCACGTCGCGGGACTTCGCAAGGTGCATCGAGTTGACGATGTTCACTTCCGAACCCATATACGGCGACAGCACACCCTTAATGATATAGCGGGCCAGCGGCTGAGTATCGACGTCAGCAAGGTCGCCGGAGACGTTGATGATGATTTCGCCGATTGCGCCGTCGACCATCTGCGCCAGGAATTGGCCCATCTTGTCGCCAAGCTCGAAGTAAGGCTGCAGCTTGCTCAGCACATTCGCCGGAACCGGCGGCATATTAACAGCGTTCTTGAACGGCTCATCACGCAAAATATGCAGCAGCTCTTCCGACACATCGATGGCGACGTTCTCCTGTGCTTCGATAGTGGAGGCTCCCAGGTGCGGCGTGACGATGATCTTCGGATTGTTCAGGAACGGATGATCCGCTGTAGGCGGCTCGCTGACGAAGACGTCGAAGGCTGCGCCTGCCACAATGCCTTGATCGATGGCCTCGACAAGGGCGCCTTCGTCGATAATGCCGCCGCGCGCGCAGTTGATGATGCGAACGCCCTGCTTCATTAATTCAAATTGCGGCTTGGACAAGATGCCGCGCGTTTCGTTCGTCAGCGGCGTGTGAACAGTGATGAAGTCTGCCTGGGCGGAAACCTCATTAACCGTGCCCAGCTTGACGCCCAGCTTCTCGGCGCGGTCTTCGGTCAGGAACGGGTCGTAGCCGACCACCTCCATGCCGAAAGCTTTGGCGCGCTTGGCCACTTCGCTGCCGATGCGGCCCATGCCGATCACGCCGAGCACTTTGTTGCGCAGCTCCACGCCGACGAACGATTTGCGGTCCCATTCACCGCCTACTGTCTTCTTGTATGCTTGCGGAATGTTGCGGGCAAGCGCCATCATCATGGCGAAGGTGTGCTCGCAGGTGGAGATTGTGTTGCCGTCCGGTGCGTTGATGACAACGATGCCGCGCTCCGTCGCAGCGTTCAGGTCGATGTTGTCCACACCGACGCCCGCCCGCCCGATTGCCTTCAGCTTCTTGCCGGCTTCCATAATGCGGGGCGTGACCTTCGTCTGGCTGCGCACAAGCAGCGCGTCATACTCTCCAATAATGGCTGCGAGCTCATCTTCACTAAGACCTGTCTTTTTTTCAACCGTGACATCTTCCGCGTCATAGAGCTTCTGAATACCCATGTCGCTGATTGGATCCGAAATCAGTACTTTAAACATGTGGTTTCCTCCCTTGTCTGTATGTTTTTACTCATGAAAAAACCCCCAATCCCCATACGGCTTGCGTATGTATAAGGGACGAGAGCTTACATCCGTGGTGCCACCCTTGTTCGCAGCCCGCTTGCGCGGACAGCCTCAGTCAGTCACAAGAACGCAAAATCCGACATGACCTAAGTCAGCTGATTCATCTGGTCGGTTCCTGGACCGGGTCAAGGTAACGGATTGTACCGGCTGCGCCTACTGCTTGTCCATCCAAGTTCAGCGCAGCTGCTCAGGAATGCTCCGCAAGGGTTCCTCCACCGGTTCGCAGCGAACACCGGCTCTCTGCAGGGGGCACAGCTTGCTTGGTTCCTTCACAGCATTTTGCAGTTATCGTGTTGTCGAATGCTTGATTTTTTTAACTGTATCACGGTGGGGGATAACCGTCAATAGCCTTCGCCCCGTACGTGACAGGATTCACAATTATGCGAGATTGCTTTTTCATTGTAAAGGATGCAGGGGTTCTTTGCAATGCTCAATTGCCAATTTCATAGTAGGTTTGATATGCTTTTTTTGCAGGCAATGAGCTTAACAGGATCGAGTGAAAGTTGTGGACCGTCGGTCAGTCGAACAGTAGCGAATTCTGCGATAGACTAGTTAGAGGAAGAATGGAAGCACGACGAAAAATAGCAACCTTTCAGATGCTTATTTTCCGTGTAAATGAGGGGAAAGGGCGATTAGGAAAAAAAGAAGGAGCGAACCTATTCGCCCCTTCTATGTATCGCCATGCGTTATTTGATTGCTGAGAAAAACGGAAGCTGAGGCATCACCTCATTGGCATAGAGGGAATCCTTGTTCGTCATGAAATCATCTTCGCGGATCGCTTCCGTGTCGGCCAGCAGCTGCAGAAAATCGCGAATGTTGGTTACCTCCAGCTTGCTTGCCTGGCCTGTCTCGAGCAGTCGGTCGATGCGCGCGGCAGCGTCCTGCGGATAGAACGGTTCAAATAAGCGGCTCTCATACAGCTGCTTGGCTGCCGTGTAGTTCTTAGCAATCAGATTCATCGCTTGCCATTGCTCAATCGACGGGTCGGCATGGGCAAACAATTCGTCTGCATGCACACTTAGATCGAATCCTTCGTTCCACTTAACCATAGAGGCGAAGTAATCCCGTTGGCCTTGCAGGGCATGAGCTTTGGCTTCCACGAGGTAGGCATCCTGATTCATCAGCTCAAGCAGCTCGTTCGCGTTGCCGGACTTCAGATCCAGCTCCTTCAGCCCTTCGGCAAACAGCTTCAGGCTGCGCAGATAGCTTGTCTGGGCATTCTGCAGAAGCGGCGACGAATTCGGCATCGATACCTGCGTCAGCTTGGCGTGCTGGTTTTCGGCCAGCTTGGCCAGCTCGCGGGCTACAGCCTTCGGGTCGGCCGTGGAAGTGCCGGTTGTCAAGGAGCGGGTGTGCTCAAACCACTTGTTCTGAAATTCCTTGTACGGCGACAGCACAGTATGATAGAAGGAAACCAGGTACTGCTGATCATAGGCCGTATAGAGCGGCTCGTCCGCAGGCCCTTCCGCATTGGAGGCATACTTGGCTTCCGTGCGGTCCATGCCCATTTGGTAACCGAAGAAAAAAGCGGCAATGATACAAATCAGCACAAAGATAAAACCTAAAGTCAAAAAGTAATCGACTCGGCCAAGTTTTTTGTTCATCGTTTCTCTCCTATGATTGACAATGGTCTGGGTAAGAAGATAGCTTGCAAATTATTCATAACAAGTATAAGGGAATTTGTCGAAAAAAGAAATATATTCTAACGGAACGGGCAGGGACTATGAAAAAATTCAACTGGAAAAACATAAAGATTCGCAAGGTCAGCATTCACGACATAGACGACCGCCTGCTGCTGATCAACCTGTATGTTACCCAAGCCGCTACTTTCATTATCGGCATGATCCTGATTATTTTTCAGAGCAGAAACCCATTTTCGTTATTTGCGCCGATACACAGCTGGTCGCCTCTCATTTGGGGGGCAGCCTTTGCCGCCCTTGTGCTTATTGCCGATTTGGCCGTGACCCGATTTGTCCCGGATGACGTCATGGACGACGGAGGGGTGAACGACCGCATCTTCCGCAATCGTCCCTTGTGGCATATTGCGGTGTTGTCGGCTGTGGTGGCCATATGCGAGGAATTGTTGTTCAGGGGAGCGATTCAGCATGCAATAGGCCCGTATTGGACGAGCATTTTGTTCGCTGCCATTCATGTGCGGTATTTGCAGCACTGGTTGATGACCGGTATGGTATTCAGCATCAGCTATGGACTTGGCTGGATTTATGATCAAACGGGCACGCTATGGACAGTGATCTTTGCCCATTTTCTCATTGATTTCATTATGGGGTGTATCATTCGATACAGGAGGGAAGAAGCATGAGGCGAAAGCCGATTCGCGATTGGGACGGAAGCGAGCCGCTGCCGCCCCGTTCCCGCAAGCGCGCGGCGAAGCCGGACGATGAAGAGACTCGTCCGGGCGAAGGCGAGGAAGACCGGACGCTGCCTCCGAGAGGCGTGGCGCACCCTTCGGAAAAAAAGAAATGGAACACGCTGTTCTACCGCGTGCTCCTTCTCTTGTTCATCGGCTTAACCGCCGGTTTGCTGTATTGGGGCTTTCAAATGTTTCCGACTTAACGGGCAGCTGGCAGCTCACGAGGGACTAAGTCCCGGGCACATAATCGATATCGATGGCGCGCGGGTCCAGGAAGGTGTAGCCTTCTTCAGTCAGCCGCGTGAGCAGAGTGTCCAGCGCTTCGGCGGTCCATTCGAGCTCGTGCATCAAGATGTTGGCGCCTGGATGAAGCTGCTCCAGCACATTGTTGACGACGGCTTCCGGCGTCTGATGGTTGCGGTCCCAATCCAGCGAGCCGTTGGACCAGGTCATGAACAGCATGCCTTCCTCCTTGGCCTTCTGCCTTACGTAGTCATTCGAGGAGGCGAAGGGAGGACGGAAAAACTTCGGCGCGCTGCCGATCGTTTCCTGGACGATAGACTGCACATCCTCGAGCTGCCGGTTAATCTCCTCATCTGTAGCTTTGCCGAGCTCAATGTGATCCCAGGAATGGTTGCCGATGGCATGTCCGGCCTCATGCAGCTGGACGAGGAGCTCAGGCTGCTTTTCCACGCGGAAGCCGTTGACGAAGAAGATCGCTTTGGCGTCATGCTTGGCCAGCGTGTCGATCATAGACGTAATCATCGCTTGCTCCTTCGGGCCATCGTCGAAGGTGAGCAGGACGACCTTGTTCTCCACGCCATCCTCCTTCGGCACGATCCGGTACACGCTGTTCATGTAGTAGTCGGCGGCCGGCGCCTCATCCGGCAAGACGGCATCTTCTGCGGCCGGCCGTTCGGCAGCGTTCTGTTCCTGCTGTCCCGGCTCATCCTCACTCGATATGTCACTGCCGGCAGATTCTCCATCCGCGTCGTTCGGGATGGCTTCTCCCGGTGAGGAGACGCTTCCCCCCGAGGCCGATTGATCCGGGGCATTCGTTGGCGACGCTGCGCAAGCTGTTAATGCGCTTGCCAGAAGCAGTAAGGCGCAAGCCCTCCCTATGCGATTCATTTCCTCTCTCTCCCTTATGTTCAAAAATGCGTGCAACATGTTTACATTGTACCTTGGTTTCCTGAAATTATAAAGAATGACTTGCTGGCAAAGCGCCCATGCTAGGGGTGTGAGCCCAGTCTGAATTGGAGGGATGACCGAATGCGCATGGGTACATTTCTATTTGGCGGTCTTGTAGGGGCTGCGGCAGCCGTGTATGTATTGAAGGGCGGCCGCATGCCAATGCTTATCGGCGGTATGAATCAAAGCGGCAGAGGGATCGAGAATACAGCCGGCGCCATGATGAATATGGCGAAGGAAGGTATGCAGGCAATGACGGGTCCAACGACGCAAGGCAAGAACCAGCACCGCTCCGGAAGCGCAGACGGCCTGGCGCAAGTGCAGAAGTTTGTGGAACAGGATGCCGAAGTGAAGAAAGCCGTCAACGAGATCATGAAGGATAATCATATCAACAAACCATCCGAACAAACCCATTAACTGCAGGCCAGAGGGGCTGGTTCCATATCGGGAGCCGGCCCCTTTGGCTGTTGGATATTTTTTTGATGAAATTACATACAATTTTACGTGCAAACCGCCGAAAGAAATGATATTCTATTGAATAGGACCCAAGCTATCCTATCACGCCAGAGAACAGACACACATATTTTATTAAAAGAACGGTTGTGCAAGGAGGATCCCGCTATGAAAATTGAGCGATTGAGCCAGGATAAGATCAGGATTTTCCTTACTTTTGACGATCTGACGGAGCGGGGGATCCACAAGGACGACATGTGGCGGGAAATTCCCAAAGTTCATGAGTTATTCAGTGAGATGATGGATCAGGCCTACACGGAGCTAGGCTTTGACGCATCGGGACCGCTGGCTGTGGAAGTGTTCTCCTTACCGGCTCAAGGAATGGTTGTCATTGTGACAAAAGGAAGATCTCATAGCTCGTTAGGCGACGACGAGGATGAGCTTGATGATGATATTTACGAGATGGAAGTGACGCTTGAACAAAGCGATATCATTTCTTATCAGTTCGATGAGTTTGAACATGTAATTCAAGCCGCCAAGATGATTAACCGTTTGCTCTTGGAAGGCGGCACGCTGTTCCAGTACAAGAATCGCTGGATTTTGCAGATTGATCCGATGGAGATGGAGGATGCCCGCTATCAGGCACTCATCGCGCTTCTGTCCGAATACGGAGAAGCCAGCTCGGTCACGAAGGCGGTACTAGAGGAATACGGCAAGATCATTATCGAAGAAGATGCCGTAAAGGTGCTGTGTCGGTACTTTTAGGCTCCAGGATATACGGGTAACCATTAGATCCCCGCAAGAGATCAATCTTCTTTTGCGGGTTTTCTCGTTGGAACTTGAAGATAGGAGGTAACCGGTGTGACCCTCTTGTCAATTTTGATGGGCGCGGTCGCGCCGGGGATTTCATTATTGACGTATATTTATCTGAAGGACAGGTACAGCCCCGAGCCGATACGTCTGGTTGCACGGATGTTTATCGTCGGCATGCTCGTCGTGTTCCCGATCATGGTCGTGCAGCGGGGGCTGGTGCTCGGACTGGGAACGAACGAGCTGCTGTTCGCCTTCGGGATATCCGCTGCGCTGGAAGAATTCGTGAAATGGCTGATCGTCTACCACATGATTTTCCGGGCGAAGGAATTTGACGAGCCGTACGACGGCATCGTCTATGCGGTAGCGGCCTCGCTGGGCTTCGCTACGCTGGAGAACATTCTCTATGTATCGATGGCAACAGCCACCTTCAGCGAAATGCTTATGCGGGCCTTGCTGCCCGTTTCCGGACATGCCCTGTTCGGGGTTGTGATGGGCTATTATTTGGGACTGGCGAAGTTTGGTCGCAAGCCCAAGCGCATGCTGGGCTTATCGCTGCTGCTTCCTTTATTATGGCATGGCGCCTATGATTATATTATTTTGGCGGCTGATCAGGCGTGGATCTGGTTCATTATTCCTTTCATGGCGGTGCTGTGGATTCGGAGCTTGCGCAAAATGAACCGGGCCAGCAACCGATCGCCGCTCCGTCCGCTGATCCTGGAAGAAAAACGCAAATACGAGGGCTAAATCGCCGCGAAAACGGTTATACTGCTATCAGAAAATTTTTGGATACAGGGAGTTGAGCAACCGTGACGGGAACAAGAGCGAGGGTAGTCATCCGCTGCCGCCGCTGCGGAGAGCGTTTTTTGCTGAGAGGCAAGCGCGAGAATGGCAAATGGAATACAGGCTTTCGCCAGTGTATTTGTGACAATGAGACGGATTTCGATATCGATGTGGATCCACAATAAATATGACCATGCATAAAGCTTGCTCCTGTAACGGAAACTAGGCAAAAACCCAGTATTCGAAAGGAGCAAGTTTTCTTATGTACAAGAGAATGAGCGGTGTGCTGTTTCCCATTCTGGTTATTGCATTAATTGGCGCGGGGGTATGGGGATATCAGGAGCATCAAGAGAAAAATTCCGTGCTGATCAAAGCGGAAAACCAATACCAGCGGGCCTTTCATAATTTGTCTTACAATCTGGATCAAGTACATAATGAACTGGGGAAAGCGCTCGCTCTCGGCGCCGATTCGCATCAGTTCCAGCGCAAAAGCTTGATCAGTGTATGGCGTATGACCAATATGGCCCAAAGCGATGTGAACCAGCTTCCGTTGGCATTGATGCCTTTCAACCGAACGGAGGATTTCCTGTCGAAAATGGCGGACTTTGCTTACCGCACCTCCATCCGCGATTTGGATAAGGAGCCGTTAACGGACGACGAGATGAAGACCTTGCACGCGCTGTACGATTATTCGAAAAAGACCGCCAATGAAATACGGTCCATGCAGGCCAAAGTTCTTCAAGAGAATCTTCGGTGGATGGACGTGGAGATGGCGCTCGCCAGCGAGGAAGAAGTATTGGACAATACGATAGTAGACGGCTTCAAGACCGTGGATAAGCAAGTCAATGCCTATGAGGATATCAACTGGGGGCCTTCCACGTCAGCCATTTTTGAGAAGCGCGGCTTCAAGGCGCTTAGCGGGAAAACCGTTACGGAAGAGGAAGTCAAGCAGAAAGCACGGCAATTTTTCGGTCTCGATCCGGATGCAGAACTGACTGTCACCGAAAATGGCAAAGGGACAGAATATGCTTCCTACTCTGTTGTCGCAGGCGGCGGAGAGGACAGTCACCTAAGCGCGGATTATTCGAAAAAAGGCGGGCATCTGATATGGTTTATGAATACTCGGCCGGTCGAGAGCGAACAGCTGACGGTCGAGCAGGCGAGGGAACGGGCGCAGGCTTTCCTGAGAAAGCATGGATTTGGCGATATGCAAGCTGTCGCCTATGATCCGTACAACCATTCGGCCAGCTTGACAATGGCCAGAGTAACCGATGGCGTCTTGATCTATCCGGAGAAGCTTACTGTACGGGTAGCCCTCGATAACGGGGAGATCGTCGGCTTGCATGCGGCGGATTATATATACAACCAGAAGGAACGCAAGCCGGGCAAGCCGAAGCTGAGCGCGGAAGAGGCCCGAAAGTCGCTGAATGGAAACTTTGACCTGCAATCGACGAACGTGGCGCTGATCGAAAATGAAATTAAGCAAGAAGTGCTCTGCTACGAATTTATCGGCAGAATCAACGGCGGGCAATACCGGATTTACATCAATGCGGAGAATGGCATGGAAGAGAAGCTGGAGCGCCTGAGAGAAGCGGATGTCGATGTAAATGAGAACGTCAGTTAAGACCTTAGCCAGACTCACAGGCCGGGAAGCGAAGCAGCTTCCCGGCTATTAGTCATTTTTCCTCACTTGGCATGGATTTCATGATATAATAAGAACGAACGTTACATGTAACCCCGATACATAGAATCAGAGGTGTGAGCCTTGCTGCCAAAAGTGAATCAAGAACTGTTTATCCAAGTCGCATCCGTCGACAAGGAAGAGGAGAAACAGCAGTACAAATCAAGGATAGCCGACCTGGACGAGAACTGCATTTATATGGAAGTGCCCATACATGTGGGGCAGGGCAAGTACTTGCGGTTGTATAAAGGAGACAGCCTGTCGATATATTTTCTGTCTGACAGCGGAACGAAAAATTACTTCCACTCCGAAGTTGTCGGTTTCAAGGAAGACAACATTCGTCTAGTGTCTATTACCATGCCTGATCCGGGCTCAATCTCACAGGTGCAGCGCCGCAATCATTTGCGTGTGACGGCTGAGTTGGAAATGTCGCTGCGCATTTCCGATGATTTGCATTTTCTCGCGATTACAAAGGATTTGAGCGGGGGAGGCACGGCGTTTCTTTGTGACGGTCACTTGCCGATTGAACCGCATATGCGCTTTGACGGCTGGCTGCTGCTTCCGTTCAGGAACGGCGCGATTGAGCATGCTTTTTTCAAAGGCGAAATTGTGCGGCTGAATCAGCTGGAAAGCGGCCGCAAGCTCGGCATGGTATCCTTTACGGATATTGCTGACGTCGAACGTCAGCGCATTATCCGTTTTTGCTTCGAGCGGCAGCTGGAAAATCGCAAGAAGTAAAGATGCTCTCTCAGGGTTAGCCTGCCGCCAGCCTGGCTATACTAGCTGGAAAAGTGTCCGGGATGGTGGCAACATGCGGGAAGGATCGGATAGGCACCGGTATATTCGGCTGCTTCTGTACTGGATGGATCGCGGGGAAAAGCTTCTGGTCAAAGGGCTGTTCATCGCTGCGGCGCTTATGATCGCCGCGCAGATATTGCTCCGCATCCCGTTCGTCAGGGAGGCATGGAGCGAGACAGACAAGCTGGAGGGCGAACCCGTTCTGCGCGACGAAACTTCGCGTTAATGGCCCGCGGAGTTTTGCACACGTCATCAAATTGTGGTATAATTTGAATCGTTCGCAGGCCGTGCCTGCGTTTTTAACATCATGGCACGTTCATTCGTTGGGTACAGCAATGGGAGGCAGTATCGCATTGAAACAGACGGACGACCGCATTAACGTGGCCATTGACGGTCCGGCAGGAGCTGGCAAGAGCACTGTTGCCAAGCTGGTTGCCGAGCGTCTGGGCTATATTTATATCGACACGGGCGCGATGTATCGTGTCGTAGCCTACAAAGCACTGGAAGATGGGGTTGGTCCCGATCATGCCGCCGAGGCAGTCCGAACAGCTGAACGCTTGAGCATCGAGCTGAGGCCAGGCCAACAGCGCCAGCAAGTACTGGCTGACGGAGAAGATGTGACCGACGCGATTCGTTCGGCATCCGTTACCTCCAAGGTTTCTGCTTATGCCAGCAATCCGGGTATTCGCGACATTCTGGTCCGCAAGCAGCAGGAGATGGCTCGGAAGAAAGGCGTGGTGATGGACGGTCGTGATATCGGCACGAAGGTGCTTCCGGATGCCGAGGTGAAGATTTACTTGACGGCCAGCGTCGAGAAGCGCGCACAACGCCGTTTTGAAGAACTGCCGGAAGGATCGACTACGATGGAGGAGCTGCGGGAGGACATCGCCCGACGCGATGAGATGGACCGCAATCGGGAGCATTCTCCACTGGTTCAGGCGGAGGATGCGATTCGAATTGACAGCACGGATATGAGCATAGAAGAAGTAACCGAGAAAATACTTGCTATTTGCTCGGAAGCGATTGCCCGGGGAGTCGAACAGGATGAGTAATGTTACATATGGTCTTGGAAAAATTTTATGCAGGATGATCTATTACGGATTGTTCCGACTGAGCGTGCATGGAAGAGACCATATACCGGAGCAAGGACCGATCATCCTTTGCTCCAACCACATCAGCAATCTGGATCCGCCGCTGGTGGGGCTGCCCTTGACCAGACGCGTTCACTTTATGGCCAAGGAGGAGCTGTTTAAAGTTCCGGTGCTCGGCTATCTGATTCGCGCTGTGGGCGCTTTTCCGGTTAAGCGCGGCGGGGTAAGCAAGGAGTCGATCAAGACTGCGTTGACCTTGCTTAAGCAGGGCAAGGTGCTGGGCATCTTCCCTGAAGGCACAAGACGCAGTCAAGATGGGGCCGCCAAGAGAGGGGCCGCGGTATTGGCGCTTCGGGCACATGCACAAGTTGTGCCGGTAGCCATTGTCGGCCGCTATAAGGTGTTCTCCAAGCTTGCCATCTATTATGGAGAGCCGCTCGATTTGTCCGACTGCAAGGACGAGGAGGGAAATCCCTCGCCTGACTTGGCCACAGAGAAAATCATGCAGGCCATTCAGGCTTTGCTGGATGCACATGGTAAGCAATCATAATATTTTTCCCTTGGAACAGAAAAACTAAATTGGGACGTATGTATTAAACTCTGTGCATGTACCTTTGTGCATGGGTTTACCATATAAAAATTATAGCGAAGGGTATCTTTCGTTTCGGGTCATTACGGACGAAAGGTCGAGGAGGTTATGGAAATGACGGAAGAAACCAAAGTACAAGAAACAGAAGCTTCAGCAGAAGCGACAAACGAAGCAACCGTCTCCCAGGAAGAAGCAATGGCCGATGTTGCCGCTTTGAAGCGCGGAGATACCGTAAAAGGCAAGGTCGTAAAAGTAGAAGACAACCAGGCTCTGGTAGATATCGGATATAAATATGACGGCATCATTCCGATTCGCGAATTGTCTTCCATTCATCTGGAGCAGGCTTCCGATGCCGTTCAAGTGGGCGACGAGGTAGAATGCCAAATTCTGAGCATCGACGATGAAAAGGAAAGACTGCTTCTTTCCAAGCGTGCGGTAGACAGCGTGCAAGCGTGGGATCAGCTGCAGGAGCGCTTTGAGAAAGGGGAAGTGTTCGAAGCGCAAGTAGCGGACGTTGTGAAGGGCGGTCTCGTGGTCGATCTGGGCGTGCGCGGATTTATTCCGGCATCGATGGTTGAGCGTCATTTCGTTGAAGATTTCAGCGATTACAAAGGCCGTACGCTTCGCTTGAAAGTGAAAGAGTTGGACCGCGAGAACAACAAAGTCATCCTGTCCCAGAAAGATGTGCTGGATGAAGAGTTCGAAGCGAACAAGCAGCGCATTCTGAACGAGCTCCAAGCGGATCAAGTATTGGAGGGCACTGTTCAGCGCCTGACTCCATTCGGAGTGTTCGTCGATATCGGCGGCATTGACGGCCTGGTTCACATCTCCGAGCTGGCTTGGACACATGTTGCAGAGCCTTCCGAAGTAGTGAAAGAGGGCGACCAAGTGAAGGTGAAGGTGCTGAAGGTTGATCCTGCCAACGAGCGCATTAGCCTGAGCATGAAGGCAGTACAGCCTGGTCCTTGGGAGAAAGTCAATGAGCAGTTCAATATCGGTGATATTGTGGACGGTGTAGTGAAGCGTCTCGTCAGCTTTGGCGCATTCGTTGAGATCGCGCCAGGCGTAGAGGGCCTTGTACACATTTCCCAAATTGCACACCGCCATATCGCAACGCCTCACGAAGTTTTGAAGGAAGGACAGGAAGTGAAAGCCAAGATCCTGGACATCAATACAGATGAGAAGCGCGTATCGTTGAGCATCAAGGAAACAGAGGAGGCGCCTGCACAGCAGCCGCGCGAAAGCCGCAAGCCGAAGCAGGAATCCTTCAATTTGCCAGAGAATCAATCGCTCAACCTGACGCTTGGCGAGCGTTTTGGCGACAAACTGAGCAAATTCAAATAAGCCGCATTCGAGCGAATGTGCTTGCCTTAGGTTAATCGAAGCCGCCTAACCGCAGGGAATCCTGCCGGTTAGGCGGTTTTTTGCTGGTGCAGGGTTAAAAGCGCGAAGATCATCAAAAAATAGGGGACAGGGACTCGGGTAGATCAGATTGCCAGGATGGAGCAGGCGTGGCGAATATGAAAGCGAGGGGGGAATACATTTGAATCCGGGGATATTGTCAGTGCTCATTGCAGCGATGTTTATCGTCCTGCTAGCCACGGGATGGAAGCGAGAAATGATGGATCGCGTGCCGGTCTCCATCATGGTGCTGTTCATCATTGGCTGGTTATTGCTCCATTCCCATAGCTGGATGTGGAACGGCGTATCGGTGAATGGCAGCTATGTGCTCGCCCTGCTGGCAGCCATCGGGGCGTGGATGCTGACAGGCGACGGAGCGAACCGGCTGCATCTGCTATCTGTATCCTTTTTAATTGCCGCCGTCTATGTATTTTTTGTGCAGCTTTACCGAACCAGTCCTGTCCTTGTTCTATTTGGCCACACCGCGGATTTGGCGGTTCTTTCGGCAGTCGCGGCCATGATGTTTTGCAGGAGAGCGCTGGAACAATGGATCGTGCTGACCCTTGGGCTTTGGATAGGAGATGCCTTGCTGAGCCACTTATGGGGAATGTCCAGCAAGCCGCAGCTTGGCGCTCCGGGCTTGTTCGATCTTTGGTGGCTTGCTTTCGGCTTGGCCCGATTGCTTTCTGTAGTGGCCGAGCGGTTATATGTAAAGTATCAGTCGCGCTTCGGAAGACTGGCTGAACGGAAGGAATAGGCGAATCGTGATCGCGAAATATGCGCAGGCGAATATGGACTTGCCGGAGAAAAAAGTGTGACAGAGTATTAGCCATTCTTGCTGTTTTTTGCTATTATGGTACACATGAGTGTTTGAGGAGTGAATACAAGATGGCGAAACCGACCGTAGCGATTGTAGGCCGGCCCAACGTGGGAAAATCGACTATTTTTAATCGGATTATTGGGGACCGTGTCGCAATTGTTGAAGATAAACCGGGCATTACCAGAGACCGTATATATGGGACAGGTGAATGGAACGGACGCTCCTTCCATCTGATTGATACTGGCGGCATCGAGATTAGCGATGATGAAATTGTACGTTCCATTAAAGTCCAGGCGGAACTTGCGATTGAAGAAGCGGATGTGATCGTGTTTATGGCCGACGCGAAAAGCGGCTTGACGCCGGCCGACCAAGAAGTGGCAGGCATCCTGTTCCGTTCCAATAAACCGATTGTCCTGGCCATCAATAAGGTGGACAATATGCAGCGCGAGGAAGATGTTTATGAGTTCTACAATTTAGGCTTCGGCGAGCCGGTATCGATTTCCGGGGCGCATGGCTTTGGCATCGGCGAGCTGCTGCAGCGCGTATTCGAAGAGCTGCCGCCGGATACCGAAGACGAGTATGAGGACGACGTAATTCGCGTATCGTTGATCGGTCGGCCGAATGTGGGCAAGAGCTCGCTCGTTAACGCGATATTGGGTGAGGAACGTGTAATTGTCAGCAATCAGGCCGGCACGACACGCGATGCGATCGATACCCCGTTTGAAAAAGACGGGCAGAAATATGTGCTGATCGATACTGCCGGCATGCGCAAGCGAGGAAAAGTATACGAGTCCACGGAGAAATACAGTGTCATGCGGGCGATGAAGGCCATTGAAAGGTCAGACGTCGTGCTCGTCGTCATTAACGCCGAGGAAGGCATCATTGAACAAGACAAGCATATCGCGGGGTATGCGCATGAAGCTGGCAAGGCCGCGATTTTTATTGTGAACAAGTGGGACGCCGTGGAAAAAGACGACAAGACGCTGCAGGAATTTACGCGAAAAATACGCGAGCAATTTCTGTTCATGAGCTATGCGCCGGTTTTGTTCGTGTCTGCATTGACGCATCAACGGCTGCACAGAATTTATCCGCTCGTTAACGATGTGGCCGAGCAGCATGCGCTGCGCATTCAGACCCATGTGCTGAATGATGTCATTTCCGATGCGATTGCCATGAATGCGCCGCCTTCTGACAAGGGGCGTCGTCTCAAGATTAATTATGCAACACAGGTTTCTGTCAAGCCGCCTACATTCGTGTTGTTCGTGAATGAACCAAGCTTGATGCACTTTTCGTATGAGCGGTATTTGGAGAATAAAATTCGCGCGGCATTCGGTTTTGAAGGGACGCCAATTCGCATCTTTATGAGGCGCAAATCGGACGACGAGTAAGCCGAGCCGGGTTATTGATGGTGTGACATAGGGGAGAGGATACATAGTGTTGGCTATTGTTGCAATTGCAGCCAGTTATTTGCTCGGTTCCATTACGTTTAGCTTTGTGGTGGCCAAATGGTGGAAAGGCATCGATATACGCAAGCATGGGAGCGGAAATGCCGGAGCCACAAATACGCTGCGCGTGCTTGGCAAGGGAGCGGCAATCACCGTTTTGGCACTCGATGTAGGCAAAGGAATAGCAGCCGTTTGGCTTGGACGGTGGCTGGGCGATACGCCGGTCATCGAAGTGGCTTGCGGCTTGGCCGCGATTATTGGCCACAACTGGCCTGTATTTTTCGGATTTCGCGGTGGCAAGGGAATTGCGACCACGATCGGCGTCATGGCAACCTTGCACTTTGTCCCGGCATTGTTGGCAGGCATAATTGCGATACTGAGCATCGTGCTTACCCGATACGTTTCACTCGGATCATTGCTGTTTACGTGCCTGACGCCTCTTGCGCTTTGGCTCCTGGACTATCCGACGACATATATATGGTCAGCTCTAATGATATTTGCTTTCGCATTGCTGCGGCATCGCTCCAACGTGACCAAGCTGCTGCGGGGAGAAGAGAACAAGCTGGGCGCCAAGCGAGGGATGTAGAAACATGGGCTTCATGAGGAGGATGCTGGGATGAACAACCGTCGAGCGGCTGTGTTAGTGGCCGGAAGCTGGGGAACGGCGTTAGCTTCTGTATTGGCGGACAACGGATGCAAGGTGAACTTGTGGACGAGGAATCCGGATCAGGAGGAAGAAATCAATACGAAGCGGCAAAATCAGCGATTTCTTCCTGACTTTACGATCCATGAAGCGATCCACGCGACTACATCTCTTGCGGAAGCGGTGGAGGACGCGGCATTTATTCTGCTGGCTGCGCCTTCTTCCGCGATGCGTGATGTGGCGCGTTCGATCAAGGAGTTTGCTTCGGACAAAGCCGTATTGGTACATGCGACCAAAGGCTTTGAGCCCGATACGCTGCAACGGATGTCGGCCGTGATTGAAGAAGAACTGCCGGCATGGAAGGATCGGGTAGTGGTGCTCTCTGGACCAAGTCATGCGGAGGAAGTCAGCCGCAAATGTCCGACAACGATTGTCGTCGCTTCCCGTACGGCAAAAGAAGCAGAAGAAGCGCAGGATTGGTTGATAAATCCGTATTTTCGCGTATACACGAATCCGGATGTAATAGGAGTCGAGGTGGGCGGCGCCCTGAAAAACATTATTGCGCTGGGAGCCGGCCTTTCCGATGGTTTGGATTTTGGCGACAATGCCAAAGCTGCTTTGTTGACGCGGGGATTGGCGGAAATAGCGCGGCTTGGCGTTTCGCTTGGGGCTAACCCGCTGACATTCGCAGGGTTGGCAGGAGTGGGCGATCTAGTCGTGACATGCACAAGCAGGCACAGCCGGAATTGGCGGGCAGGCTATATGCTTGGGCAAGGTCAAACGCTGGATGAGGTCTTGTCGACCATGGGCATGGTAGTAGAAGGAGTCAAGACAACACGAGCAGCTTATTTGCTTTCGCGCAAGCATGGTGTGGAAATGCCCATTGCGGAGCAGCTGTATCAGGTGCTGTTTGAAAATAAGCCGCCACGTGAAGCAGTAGAGGCGCTAATGGGCCGTGGACGAACGAACGAAATGGAAGAGGTTGCCGCGGAAGCGGCAGCGAATTGGAAGGAATAGCCCGCACACTTTATTTCACCTCCTCATAGGATGCAACAGATGATCCCAAGGAGGAGGGTAACAATGAGTCGCAAAGATTTGTCCAAGGACGTGCTGAACGTCGTCAATTCCAAGACGGGCAAAAAGGTTTCTCCCAGGCAAATCAGCAAGCTGGCAAGCGGTGTCAATGCTTCTACAGTGAAAAGCGAGGCTCAGCTGCGGCAGCTGATTAAGCAGGTAGGAAGCACGGTGAACGTCAAGGTTCCCGAATCAACCGTCAGGGAAATCGTTAAAGCGGTCAAACAAAGCGGTTTCAATCCGAACAATATGGAGCAAATGATCAAGACGATCATGAGCAAAAGGTAAGAAATGAGAGGCATAGGCCGCATGCTTGCGCGGTTTATGCTTTTTTGTTGCCTTTTTGCTATAATATAGCTTGATTTATTTCAGTCACGCAGGGAATAGGTAGCCTGCGATGCAAGCTGGAGAGAAGGGAGTCGCAGGTATGGATCCGATGCAAAAAATGTGGGCATCCTTTGTCGCAATTGGGCTTATGGCTCTTTCGGCTTTTATCATCACGTTTGCGCGCAGCAAGACGCGCGGAATCATCCGGGTCGTGCTTTCGCTGATTGCGTTTGTGACCTTGTTCGTTGCAATGCTGCTGGGCATTATTTCGATTTTATAGGAGGAGATAGCGGACATGCTAACGTTGAAGGGCAGGACCAAAGAATTGACTGTGCAGACCGAAACAGGCCAGACGATATTGGACTTGGCATTGAAGCACGATGTGGATTGGGGATTTTCCTGTACGAGAGGCACGTGTGCACGATGCCGCTGCTACATAGAAGAAGGCAGGGAGCTGCTCGCCGAACCGACAGAGGCTGAATGGGCAAGATTGGAT
Organism: Xylanibacillus composti; assembly: GCF_018403685.1. Taxonomy (NCBI): domain Bacteria; kingdom Bacillati; phylum Bacillota; class Bacilli; order Caryophanales; family Paenibacillaceae; genus Xylanibacillus; species Xylanibacillus composti. The sequence continues at coordinate 6,045 of NZ_BOVK01000068.1, read as the reverse complement.
GAAGAAGAGCTGGAAGATGGGTACCGCCTAGGCTGCCAGGCTGTCATTCGGACGGAAGGCACCGTGCGTGCCGTGCACCGAACCTATTGGTAATGGAATCCGACTATTTCGGCCGAAAGCCGTGTGCAAAAGAAAGGGGGAAGACAGCTTGCCGAACGTCCGTTTTACGCCTGCGGACAAAGTTGTGTCTGTAAGGGCGGGAACAAGTGTGCTGGAAGCTGCTCGCAAAGCGCGTGTGAACATCGCGACGCGTTGCGGCGGTAATGCCTCATGCCTGATGTGCAAAGTGCATGTAAAGTCGGGGGGCGTTACCAGCCCGGATGAGAAGGAGCTGCGGAAAATGGGCGACCTGCACCGAACCGGCACACGGTTAGCTTGTCAAGCGAAGGTAATGAATGCGGACGTTACCATCGAGCTGCCGGAAAGCCCGTTGAAGCTGGCTGTGCGCAAATTGTTGGCTGAACAGCAAGAAAGAGAGGGGGAAGACGAATGAACGCGCCAGCATTTCGGATGGCAAGAACACCAATCGCCATTATGATGATTCTAGCATTACTGAGCGGCTGCATGTATCCGGGAGATACGAGCACAGCTGACCAGCGCATCGCCGCAAAGGAAGATGTGGTGCTCGTGCAAGCCGCAGTTAATGAATATATGCAGGAAACGGGCGTGCTGCCAATACAGAACAGTGATATGAGCGTACCGAAGTATGAAAAATTCAAGATTGATTTCGGCAAGCTGACCAATGGACCATTTTTGAGCAGGATTCCCAACAGCGCCTTTGAAAGCGGCGGCAGGCATCTGTACCTGATTGTCGAAGAGGGAGAAGAACTGCTCGTCCGCCTGATGGATGTGCACGTCTTCCAACAAGTGACTGATCTCGAAGCGGAAGTGCGCAGGTACAAGCAGGCCAATAACGGGGAGGTTCCGCTCCAACTGGAGGTGTCGCCTGGCTGGTACTCCATTGATTACGATGCGCTTCGCGTAGATCGCTTGCAAGTAACAAGCATGTTCACCGGGGCATTATTGCCTATACTGATCAACACAGACGGAGAGCTGGCTGTAGATTACGCACCGGACATAATGGAATTGATTCGTAAGCAGGCTGATGACTCGGCGGACGGGGCGGACGCTTCAGACGGGCAGCTGAGCGCGGCCTTCGAAACCCGGTTAGCGGAAATGGAAGACCTGCGCAGCCTGCTGGTCGAGGAGCATCTGTACGTACCCGTTAAATCCAGAGCTTATATATGGGCAGATGGTCAGCCGATCATCTCCAATGAATAAGAGAAACCAGGAAGAGCGTACCTGATCCGATATAGGATTATCGCCTTCCTTTTTTTATTTGCCAACTGGCTCCACCCTTGCCTGCGTCTTGATTAGCTGTATCTGGATTGCCCGCGTCTCCGTTGCCTGCGTCTCGATTGCTTGTGTCTCGATTGGCTGTGTCATGATTGGTGTGTTTTGAGCGTTGTGCATCAGTGCTGTGCTTGAAGGGGGTGTTCTTTCCCCCTTTTGTTCGTTATCCCCTTCGCTCAGAATTGGGAACGGTGGATGTTGAACGGTGGATGTTGAACGGAAAATGGGAACGGTGAACAGCGCACTTTGACTTCGCACCCGTACAATAATAGCTGCTCCCTTCCATGCAGCCAAACAAAACCCCACTAAATGAACGAATTAATTACACCCACGCAATGAAGGAACGCAATAAACATACGAAATAAACATACGAAATGAACATACGAAATGAACATACGAAATGAACATACGAAATGAACATACGAAATGAACATACGAAATGAACATACGAAATGAACATACGAAATGAACATACGCAATGAACATACGCAATGAACATACGCAATAAACGTACGCAATGAACATACGCAATAAACGTACGCAATGAACCCACCCAACGAACGCTCATTATCAACTCACGCAATGCACCCGAGAGTTGGGTCCCCCGCGGCAACTATTTTACATAAGGCGGATTCGTGTTTCCCCGCACGTCCTGACTTGGCTTGCAATCCCCTTCGCTCAGCATCAAAATATTAGGAGGGCTATGGCAGGGACTTGTTCCACATCATGTTAAAGCAAATGTCAAAATTTACGAGGCATGTTTCCTTCTATAAGCTTGTTCGAAATTCCCCATACAAACGCTGGCCAAGATATGTGAGACCGGATGCACATGGTGCATATAGTTCACCCTGAAGCAGAATTCATCCCAATAAGCCTGCTGGTATTTGCCGCCGATTCCTCTGAAAGTTTGGTTGATCCATTTCTCCGCCTCCTTATAGAGCGGGAAAAGCAATGGATTGCGGCGGAACTCGGCCCGGTTCAAGGTTACTCCGACGGCTTGTCCTTCCAGATGCTCCTCGAAAAGACGTGTTTCGCCAGAATGTGCCAGTTTTTGCCCGATTAGATCGTGATCCGTCAAGCGTTTGATTTTGACATATAGCCCGCTGTCGCGCTCAAAATTGTTGTCGCGTCTAACTTCTCGCTCCTGTGCGCAGCTTACCCACAGCGGATGCTCTCGCTCAGTACGATAGTAGGCGAACTGCGGACGCCCGTAAAATACTACACCGCCGGTCACATAGCCGGCCAATCGCCTGTCTTCGTCTAGCTCGCTGATAGCGCGCCGAATTTTGTGGAGGATACTCCAGGCTGTTTTGTAGGTAACTTGAATTAGTAAAGCAAGTTGCACAGCGTTGACACTTTTCTTATCAGAGAGCAGTTCGATCACAGTGTGCCACTTTGCCAGAGAGGTTCGGCTGCCTTCCATAATGGTACCTGCAGTCAACGTTGTCTGGTGACGGCAACACTGACATTGATAAAGAGGCAAGGTGCGCACGGGAGAGTGAACCGTGTAGGCTTGACGATATCCGCAGCGTGGACAACAAAAGCCATGCGGCCATTTCCGACGATAAAAAAACTGGTAAGACACATCACGATAAATGTCGCTCGGCCTGCTCATGAACACTCCTCCCCACTTGTTCAAAAATAAATGATCTGAACTCAAAAATGTGTCCCTGATAGAAACGTACGTTCCCTATGAAATTATTATATAGGAACATATGTTCCGTGTCAAGCGTGGCAATGGTGAGGATACAGCAATGGCATAGAATCTGCAGTTCATTCCCCATTCTGATTGAAGCTGATTGAAGGGGATAACGAAGAAAAGGGCTGAAAACAAAAGTCCCCACCCCCCACTAGGGCACAAACAGATAGCATCGGCCCCAAAAAAATTTCGCCAGCATATTGTAACGCCAACGCTCATATCTTGTTTATGAATGATCAGGATGCAAAGGTACACCGGCCGGCAGCCGCATCCCGTCACGGCAGAAAACACGCCAAGCTGTCATATTCATCGTTTCGCTACATATATTTGTTACTAGTCCAAATGAATGTACGAGTTAGGAGGGTTCTCATTGGAAAAAGTGGATATTTTCAAAGACATTGCAGAACGTACCGGCGGTGATATTTACCTTGGCGTGGTGGGCGCGGTACGGACTGGCAAGTCAACCTTTATCAAGCGGTTTATGGAGACAGTAGTGCTGCCGAATATTATCAGCGAGTCGGATCGTGTGAGAGCCAAGGACGAACTGCCGCAAAGCGCTGCGGGCAAGACGATTATGACAACGGAGCCGAAATTTGTCCCGAATAATGCCGTGAAAATCAGCGTGGCCGAAGGACTGGAAGTCAATGTCCGAATGGTTGACTGCGTCGGGTATGCGGTGGAGGGAGCAAAGGGCTATGAGGACGAGAACGGCCCTCGCATGATCAATACGCCCTGGTTTGAAGAACCGATTCCTTTTCATGAGGCTGCAGAAATCGGGACACGCAAGGTTATTCAAGAGCATTCCACACTTGGTGTCGTGGTGACTACGGACGGAACAATTGCTGATATTGAGCGCAGCTCTTATGTGGAATCCGAGGAACGGGTTATCGCTGAATTGAAAGAAGTCGGCAAACCCTTCATGCTGATTATCAATTCTACACAGCCGAATGGTCCGGAAGCTTTGGCCCTGCGTGACGAGCTGGCGGAGAAATACGACATCCCAGTTATGACGATGAGCGTCGCGGAAATGACTGAACGGGATATGCTGTCGGTGTTGAGAGAAGTGCTTTACGAATTCCCGGTTCATGAGGTGAATGTCAATCTTCCGAGCTGGGTCATGGTGCTGGAGGACCGCCATTGGCTGCGGACGCATTTCGAGCAGTCTGTCAGGGAGACGGTCAAGGATATCCGGCGATTGCGCGATGTCGACCGCGTCGTATCTCATTTTGAGGAATACGAGTTCATTGATAGGGCTGGCCTTGCAGGCATGAATATGGGGCAAGGGGTGGCTGAAATTGATCTGTATGCGCCCGATGAATTGTATGATCGCATCTTGATGGAGATTGTTGGGGTAGAAATTCGCGGCAAAGATCATTTGCTGCAGATGATGCAGGAATTCAGCATTGCCAAGCGGGAATATGATCGGTTCTCCGAGGCGCTCGATATGGTGAAAACTACAGGGTATGGCATCGCGGCACCGCCTCTGGAAGATATGTCGCTCGATGAGCCGGAGCTGATTCGCCAAGGCTCACGCTTCGGGGTTCGCTTGAAGGCGACGGCACCTTCAATACACATGATTCGTGTAGATGTGGAAAGTGAGTTCGCGCCTATTATCGGCACAGAGAAACAAAGCGAGGAGCTCGTAAGGTATCTGATGCAGGACTTCGAGGAAAACCCGACGAAGATTTGGGAATCCGATATTTTTGGCAGATCCCTGCATTCCATTGTCAGAGAGGGGATCCAGGCCAAGATCGCCATGATGCCCGACAATGCGCGCTATAAGCTGCAAGAGACGCTCGGACGGATCATCAACGAGGGTTCGGGCGGTCTGATTGCCATTATCTTATAATAGCATCTGTTACAAGCGGCGAAGAAGAATTAGCCGATCGGATGAACAAAATAGTCGCATAGACTTATCTCGCCGCCTGTCCGAGTCTGCCCGCCGGCCCAGACTTTCGCTCGAAATAAGTACGTATTCGTAGGATCAAGGAGCTGTCCCTGCATGATTGGGGACAGTTTCTTTTTTGTATGTTGAAATTCTCTTTCGCGTGTATTACTATAAACATGCCCGAAATTTTTTGTGACATGTATATTTTTCCGGTAAACGGTAAACACAGATGAATAAAGGGTTTTGGTTGATTGAAATCGGGGGGAGGTGAAAGGCATGAATAAATCCGAATTGATCGCGAAGGTTTCGGAAACAGCTGAGCTTTCCAAGAAGGACGCAACTAAAGCGGTAGACGCGGTGTTTGATGCTATCTCCGAAGCATTGCAGCAGGGTGACAAGGTGCAATTGGTCGGCTTCGGCAACTTTGAGGTGCGTGAACGTTCCGCTCGCAAAGGACGGAATCCGCAAACCGGGGAAGAGATCGAAATTTCCGCCAGCAAGATTCCGGCTTTCAAACCAGGCAAGGCCTTGAAGGAAGGCATCAACTAAATGCTGTACATACATGACCGCGGGCGGCAAGCTCGCGGTTATTGTTTGCTCTTTACATTTCTCGCATGCCCTACTATAATAGACGAAGTATCCCATATGGTACGATCATATCGTCTGCCGCTGCGGTCAGATACGTTGAATGACGGGTGTTAGCTCAGCTTGGTAGAGCGCTACCTTGGGGTGGTAGAGGCCGCTGGTTCAAATCCAGTACATCCGATCATGAGGGACACCGCTCGAACGCATGTTGAGGCGGTGTCCTTTTTTATGCCATAAGTTGCGATCTCTGAACGGAGGGTTCTGAAATGGATTCAAATATGCAGGGAGATTTCTTTGTTGTAAAGGCGAAAGACAACGGTGTCCATGTCATCGGGCTGACTCGCGGTCATGACACCAAGTTTCATCATACGGAAAAGCTGGACAAGGGAGAGGTCATGCTGGCGCAGTTCACCGAGCATACATCCGCTATTAAGGTGCGGGGCAAGGCCGTGATCTATACCCCGTTCGGCGAGATCGATACTGAGGCGTAATGAGTAAAAGCAGGCATAGCCTGCTTTTT
>NZ_BOVK01000067.1 GCF_018403685.1 Xylanibacillus composti | reverse complement strand
TTTGATGCAAGGCTAGTGAAAATGATGGTCTTATTCATTGGCGGAAGGCGGCTGGAAGGCTGTACAAGCATGTATAAGACCACTAAAATCCGCTATCGCCGGCATAATTTCTGATCACACCGAAATAAGACCGATCATTTCCTCTATTTTTTTATTGTACCGGTAGAGGCATGTCCTTTCTTAGGCGCACGCTTTGTCCTGGTCGCAGTCCAAATCGCCCTCAAGAATGTTCAAGCAGCCAATGCTCGAATACGAGAGTGAGCGGGGCAGCACTAGAGGCGGACAATGCTCGATATCGAGAGAGCCTGAGCAGCACTAGAGGCAGCCTGCGTTCGACCTCGGGATTGCTCAGGCTACACTTGCAGTTGCCAAGTTGGCCCAAGAATGCCAAGTTCGTCCACGAGATTCGTCCCTTCGAGGGAGCCGTACTCCCATCATCATGGCGCCCAGCCATCTCGCTCTAAACATCTGTTCACACAGGCAAGACCGTTTATTCGCGCTTTAGACGGCCAAGCTCATTGACGATGGCTTCCATTTCCGAAATGCTGTAGCTGTCTTTGGCATGAACCATGTCGTAGATATCTCGAATGTCCTCGTAATGATCTTCGTTGAAATGGGTAGGCTTGATGGCGGCTCCGGTCGCCATTTTTAATTTCTTCTTGATTTCCTCGACCATATACTGAACAGCTGCATCGGATTTTTGCGTAATATCCATAGGTCCTCCTTACAAGGGTTGCATTTTTTCAACCATTGTACCATGAATGAAACTTGCCCGCACAATTTCTTCGAGGCGCGATGGGCTGCGGCGGGGGAGCAAGCGCAAGGGGCCGATCAGAGGGCCTCGACGATGTCTCCGGCGAGAAGGGAGCGTTCGCTTTGCCGCGCATCCCGCACCTTGTCTCCCGCCGCTCCATGCTGCCATACGCCGATGACCGCCGCCGCCTCGGGTTCATAGCCTTGTGCCAAGAGTCCGCCTATCACGCCGGCCAGCACATCGCCGGAGCCGCCGGCAGCCATGCCCGGATTCCCGGTCGAATTGACCCATATGCGGCCGGTAGGGGAGGCCGTTACCGTATTGGCACCCTTCAGGACCAGTATGACGCCATGCTCTTGGGCGAAGCCGGAAGCAGCTGCGATTCGATTCTGTTGAACTTCGCGTGCGGTCATGCGGCTGAGGCGGGCCATCTCTCCAGGGTGCGGTGTCAGAATGGCCGGCTGGGAACGCTTCTTCCAGCCCGTGAAGTCCTCTGCCGCTGCCAGCATGTTCAGGGCATCCGCATCTAGCAGCAGCGGGACATCGGTATGTTCCCATACCTGCTTCAGCCACGCCTTGTCTCCCTCGAAGCGGCCTAGTCCCGGGCCGAGCACGAGCGCTTGCTTGCCGACCGTCAAGGCTGCCAGCGCTTCGGGCGCTACACTGCGCCATTCGCCGCTCCCTTGATCGGGAAGCCCTTGCAAAATCGCTTCCGCCGCAAGGCCGAACAAGCGCTCTGTCAGCTTCCCCGGGTGCGCCCATGTGACAAGACCGGTTCCTATGCGCAGCGCAGCACGGGTTGCCAGCAGCCCTGCGCCGCTGTAAGCAAGCGAACCGGCTGCCATCACCGCATGCCCGTATGTACCCTTGTGCGCATCTGCCTGTCTCGGCGCATGCGGATCACCCCATTCACGAGTGATTTCGGTTTTCGTCGCAAGCCGGGCACTGACTTGAAACCGCTCGGCTAGATGCAGCGGTATGCCAATCGGCTGTACCGTAATCTGGCCGCAGAGAGCCGCGCCTGGCTGCTGCACCTGACCGCGCTTCAGAAATGCGAGAGCCACAGTTGAGGATGCCCGGATGCACGGCTCCGCGGCCAGCCCGGTATCCGCATCCAATCCGCTCGGCAGATCCAGCGCCACGATTGGCAGCCCGCTTGCATTCGCCTCGCGAATCAGGCTGGCAAGCGGCTCGCGCGGCGCCCCTTTGAAACCTGTGCCCAGGAGCGCGTCGACCACACCGGCGAACCGGCTCCAGTCCATGGCGCCAGGCTCGTACACCCCGGCGGGAATCGGCCAATGCCGAATGATATCCCTCTGGCGGGCCGGCTCACCGTGCAGTGTGTCCGGCGGGAAGGCGTAGAGCAGGCTGACGGCTGCCCCATGCTCATGAAGATGCCGGGCAGCGACAAGGCCATCGGCGCCGTTATGTCCTTTGCCGACAAGCACCAGCCAAGGCTTCCGCTGTTCGGAGTCCGCAAGAGTGTTGCAGATGCGCAGCACCTCCTCTGCGGTTGCCCGGCCGGCATTTTCCATCAATACCGCTGCGGGGATGCCGATGGTGTCTATCGTATAACGGTCGATTTGCCTCATTTGCTCGGCTGTTACCAGATACATGAACCGCAATCCTCCCTTATCCATGCAATCAGAATACATGTTGTCCACTTCATATTGCCATGGCGGGAGGCAGGGTGGCAAGCTTGGCGGAACCCGCGCAAACGCCTCAACCGCCGAACGCTTGCCGGAAGGCGCGGGAGAGCTTGGCTGCATCAACGTCCCACAGCTCGGCAATGTCCGCGTTGACGTGCTGATCCCACCAGTCAGACAGCTTCTTCCGGTTGTTCCCGGTTTCTGCGATCCAGAGAAGATCGGCTACCACGCGTTGGACATATAGCTGCTCAGCTTGTTTCAGCTTGTCTTCGGGTATCCATACTTGCAGCCGTTTCACCGTGCGGTACAGCTCCTTCTTGCAGGAACGGCGAATATCCCGAAGCTTGGGCAAAGGTTTCTCATGTTGGCCTTGAGGCTGCGGTCGCATACCTTACCGACTCCTTTATCTGCGAGATGGGGGTTTGCCCCAATGTATGCGCAGATGCAGGCGGCGGGAACGGCTGCTGTCCCGGTTTATTGCACAACGATATAGGCGATCATCGGCCCGTTATGGTTGGCGTCCGGATGAGCGAGACAAATTAGTCGATACGTGCCCGTTTTATCAAATTTCAGATCAATGACCGTTTCCTGCCCTTGCTTGACTTCGCCTTTGATCGATGTGCCTTCAATGTAGAAGGGATGGCTCTTGCCGTTGACACCGAGAATCGACAGCTTCACATGCTCCCCTTGGTTAACAACGATAGTTCCGGGGTCCCAGCGATACGCCTCGATTTCCTTGTCCTCTGCCACCTCCGCTTCAAATTCGCCTGTCACCATATGGATGACGCGTGGCTGATCCGGTGCTGCATCTGCAGGGACAACCTTGTCTGCCTGGCTGTTGCTTGTCAGGATCACGGCGGCAACGAGCAGGACGACAGCCAAGCCAAAAAGCAGCCCTCTTCGGTTAATAATCCAAACTTTTGGCATTTCCTCACTTCCCCTTTGCAAAAAATGATTCCGTTAGGCAGCACGGTCAGTACACTGTTCTTCCTGGCATCAGCATATGCGCATGCTTGTCAAGGCATGACTGCGACGTCTGCTTGACGGCATGGGACTGGCTGGCATCATTTGCCGTGTGATAGAATAAAGTAGGTGAAGAGAACCTGTGCGCATCAGGGAATGCAAAAGAAGGATGGGGAAGCATGGACATGTTGACGGAATGGATCGATGCCGTGTTTCGCTGGCTGCAGGAATTGGGTTATATCGGCATTATGCTCGGCTTGATGGTTGAGGTGATCCCGAGCGAAATTGTATTGTCCTATGCCGGCTATCTGGTGCACGAAGGTACAATCACCTTTTGGGGAGCTGTGCTGTTCGGTACGATTGGCGGCGTGATAGCCCAGCTGTTTATTTATTGGGCAGGACGTTATGGCGGCAGGCCTTTCTTGGAGAAATACGGGAAGTATGTGCTGATCCGCCGACATCATCTGGACATGGCGGATAGATGGTTTGAACGGTATGGAACAGGCATGATTTTCACCGCCCGCTTTGTGCCGGTGGTGCGTCACGCGATATCGATCCCCGCGGGTATGGCGCGCATGCCGCTTTTCAAGTTCACCCTCTTGACGACCTTAGCGGTGATTCCTTGGTCGATCCTGTTTATCGCCTTCGGGATGAAATTGGGGGAGAATTGGGAGCGTATCGATGAAATGGCGGAGCCGTTCGTGCTGCCTTTTATTATTTTCTCGGTGCTGCTGACAGTGCTTTATATGATCGTAAAACGGCGGCGCGGCCGCGCACATGCTCGTTCACATCGGCGGCATACGGGAACCCAGCAGAAGAAGCGGGACTCCAGAGGCAGGCGGCATTCCGGGCAGGCAAGCGACTCGCCGGGAAGCTCCAACGATTTCGGCGCAGAAGGAGAGCGGCTGGCTGCACATCAATTGAAATATATCGGCGCTGAATACACGGTTTTGCACAACCGTGTTGTTCAGGGAGGCGGAGGCCGTCAGCAAATGGATCATATAGTTGTCGGGCCTAACGGTGTTTTTCATATCGAAACGAAGCATTGGTCGGGGGACATTCGTTTCACGGCACATGGTGTGGAAAGAAGTCGGCACGCCTATGAGAAGGACCCGACTGCCCAGCTTTATCGCCATGAATATGTGCTGAAGGAACTGCTTCGCGCAGGAGGCATGCCGTCCAAGGTGACCGGCGTGCTATGCTTTACGCACCCGCAGTGTCAACTGGAGGGGAAGAGTCCGGCCTTTTTGACAGTCAAGCTGGATCGGCTGGTGCACGAGATCCGCAGCCGACATGCACGAGAGCGCTTGAACCGCGAGCAAATTGCCGCCATTGTCCGGTTAATTCGCCAACACAGTGAGCCAGGGCATACATAATCGGGAACAGGAAGCTTTGCTGTGTGGTGCGCAATACAACGATGAAACAATAGATGAAGGATCAATCAAAAAACGATTTGGAGGAACGAACGATGAGCAAAAATTTGGCCCATAAGCTGAACAAGGGGATCAGCCCGCAAGCGTTTATGGAAGGCATGGAAAAAAACAAAGAGGCGTTTCAATCCTGGTACGACCAGTTTGCTTGGGAATCGGAAGAAGACAAGGAGTTTTTCGAGTCGTTGTCATTCCGGGACGACCTGCGGTGCCTGATTTTGGCGGCTGATTGGTGCGGCGACGTCGTGCGCAATGTACCGGTCGTCTTCCGCGCGCTGGAAGCTGCGCAAATGCCGGTAGAAGTATTGATTATGGAGCAGCATCTGGAGACTATGGACGAATTTCTGACCATGGGCGGCCGTTCGATACCGATCGTACTCTTTGCTGATACGGGCGGCGTTGTACTGGGCCAATGGGGACCGCGTCCGAAGCATGTCCAAGAGGTTATGATTGCTTTCAAGCAAGAGAATCCAGACAGGGAGGCGCCGGACTACCAAGAGAACATCGCGGCGGCCCGGCAAGAGATGGTTCGTCGGTACGGAGAGGATGCCGCTTACCAGCAAGTGATCATTCGAGAGTTGAAGGATGTGCTTGCCGGGTGTTGAGCATCGAGACATTTACGCTGGGGCCGTTGGCCACAAACGCATATTTGCTGACGAATGAAGAGGGGCGCGGCATCATTATCGATCCGGGTGTGGAGCCAGCCGCCTTGCTGAAGCGCATTGAAAAAGTGGACATCGAAGCGATCGTGCTGACCCATGCCCATTTCGACCATATTGGCGGCGTGGAGGCAGTGCGCAAGCAGAAGCAATGTCCCGTATACGTTCATGCGGCGGAAGCGGACTGGCTGACCGATCCGAAGCGGAATGGTTCCTTGCTGTGGCCGGAGATCGGCGGGCCGATACAATGTGCGCCTGCCGAATTTGAGCTGCATCACGGCCAACAGTTGAATTTGCTTGGGACGAGCTTTGCCGTGTACCATACGCCGGGGCATTCCCCGGGCAGTGTCAGCTTGCTTCACGAAGACAAGCTGTTCTCCGGGGATGTTCTGTTCATGATGTCCGTGGGGCGGACCGATTTGCCGGGAGGCAGCACCAAAGAGCTGTACAGCTCCATCCATGACATCTTATTCAAGCTGGACGAGAAGACAGAAGTATTTCCGGGCCATGGTCCGGCGACGACAATCGGTTACGAGCGGGAGCACAATCCATACGTTTGACAACTTGCAGCATCCAAAATACTGTGCCGGATTCGGCAAGGAAGGGAGTGCGGTTGCATGAGAGCGGTGCTGGTCAAGGAAAAAGGCGGGCCAGAGCAGCTTTACTTGGGGGAGACGCTTACGCCGCAGCCATCGCCGGGCGAACTGCTCGTGCGTGTCAAAGCGACGGCCTTGAACCGGGCCGATTTGCTGCAGCGTCGCGGACTGTATCCACCGCCCCAAGGAGCTTCGCCCATACTTGGTCTGGAAATGGCCGGCGAGGTGGTGGAGACAGGGGAGCATGCGAGCAAATGGCAGGTCGGGGACCGTGTATGCGCGCTGCTGCCGGGCGGCGGCTATGCAGAGTATGTGACGATTCCGGAGGGAATGGCAATGCCAATCCCGCCAGCATTCAGCTATGAAGAAGCAGCTGCCATTCCTGAAGTATGGTTGACCGCCTATTTGAATTTGTACTGGCTGGGCGGACTTGGCAGGGGATGTCGGGTGCTCGTCCATGCAGGTGCGAGCGGTGTCGGCACAGCCGCAATTCAGCTCATACGCGAGGCGGGCGGATTGTGCTGGGTGACAGCAGGCAGTGAGCGGAAGCTGGAGCGCTGCAGGGAACTCGGGGCAGAGGATGGCTGGAATTACCGCAACGGCTCCTTTGCACCCTGGCTGGCCGAGCAAGTGCCCGAGGGCGTCCATATCGTCATGGATTTCATCGGTGCTTCTTACTTGCAGGACAATCTGGAGGCGCTGGCCGTTGATGGGCGTCTCATCCTCATCGGCACGATGGGGGGCGGCATTTATGAAGGTCCTCTGAATTTGGGGCATATGCTGATGAAACGGCTGCAGGTGCTTGGCACAAACTTGAGGATGCGCGATACAGCGGAAAAAATAAGGCTCTCTCAGGAGTTCAGCGATTATGCCATGCCTCTTTTTGAGAAGGGTACGCTGAAGCCAGTCATCGATCGCGTCTATGATTGGCGGGAGGCGGCCGAAGCCCATCGGTACATGGAGCGCAATGAAAATATCGGAAAAATCATTTTGCAGGTGGACAAGCCGAACGAATTGTGATAGGATCAGAATACAACTAAATTAGCGAATATTTCCTTTTGCGAAGAACGCAAAACAATCGGGAACGTCCCGGATGTTTTGCGTTTTTTTTATTGTCTTCGATTCAGATCGAACGCAACGGTTCTGTCGCGACAGAACTGTTCGGGAATGGGAATGAAGCCAATTGCGGCATTAGGAAATATACGCATAAGCAAGTTGCATGATGGAGGAGGTGAGCGTTTGAACCGAAGGACTTCCTTGCTTCTGTCGCTGCTATCCGCCTGCGCGGCAGCAGTGATGGTCTATGGATTGTATGTATGGCAGCTCAGGGAGCTGGAGCTTCAGCAACAAGTAACAGTAGTGGCGCCGTCGCGGTTTTTGGATGCAGGCGAGCAGCTGACGGAGGACGCCATGACAACAGTACCGATGACGGCGTCGAATGTGCAGGACGATATGGTCACGAATGCGGAGGAAGTATTGGGACTGACGGCCTTAATTCCGTTAGGCGCAGGGGAACCGTTGCGGACTTGGAAGCTGGGAGAGGTCCGCTTGCTGCCGACAACGGAAGAATCGGTCTTCCAGATTCCCGAGGATTACGTGTTGTCCGTATCGAATGACATTCGCGCAGGCGACAAGGTCAGCCTCTACTTGTCCGGCACTGAGCATCCCCGCAAACTCCTGACAAGGGATGTCGTGGTCGCTTCTGTGAAGACAGCCGCGAATCGGGAAGTCACGGAAGAATTGCCTGTCGAGCAGAGGCTGGGCGGCAATGGAGAGCGGCTGTATGGCCGCAGACAGCAAGCGAGCGGCACGATTGCCCACATCAATGTGCTGTTGCGGGAGCAGGAATGGGAGGCGATCGACCGGGCATGCGGAGAGCAGGGAGGAAAGCTGGTCATAGCATTGGCGGATGCGTTTGACCTGTATCCGGGAAAGGAGCCGATGGCTAAATGAATCCAATCATCGCGTTTTGCGGGACTACACCGAATATTGGCACGACGCTGGTATCTTTTGCTGCCGCATGGCAGGCAGCGGAGAGAAGCGATTTGAACATCGCTTATTTATGCCTGAATTTGAAAAGCTCCAAGCTGCATCGGTATCTGAAACGTGATCATGCCGAGCAGACACTGGACCATCTCACCCCTTCATTGAAGGCCAGAACGCTTTCATCGGAAGGATTGCGTGCGTTCGGGTGCCGCATGTCGCAGTTGCCGAAGCTGTGGTTCCTGTTTGGCAATCGCGAACGGGAGCAGGCCGAATTCTATGCACCGGAGGATATACAGCTGCTGCTTGAACTGGCTGCCTCCTATTTCGACCTGACATTTGTCGAGGTTAATGCCTATTGGGACAATGCGGCAACCGTATGTGCCCTGAAGCAGGCACATCATCGCTATATGGTTACGACGCCGAATTTGACGCATTTCCAGGAGGATCTTGGACGGTGGCAAGGAAAGCTGGCGTCATGGCTGGAGCTGACCGATGATCAGTTCCAGCTCATTGTGACACAATGCCCTCAGAAGGGGGAGGCGTATTCCATCAGCAAGATAGAGAAGGAGACTGGGTTAGCTGTCGCCGGACATGTCCCATGGCTGCCGGATGTCGACGAAAGGCTCAATGCCGGAGAACTGGCTGGGATGGCAAGCGGATGCCGCCCATTGCGCAAGGCGGTGGAGCCTCTCGCATTGCAAATTTTAAGGAGAAATGGTTATGAACCGGAAGCACCCGCACAAGCAGGCTGGCTCAGACGGCTTTTGCCTTCCTCCTGACGGCATGGACAATGGCCGGAAGTTTTCGCTGTTTGCCTACACGGGCGGCCCTCGGCGGAAGCAGAGAGACTCGGAGGAGATTGCCGTTGTCGGCCGAGAGAGCTCGAGCGCGTTCGAGCGGCTCGTTCAGGAGATAAGGGAAGAGCTGGCTGCCGGACGCGGCATGACGAAGCAGGATGCGGCGCGCTATCAGGAGATGTTGAACCGTGCTGTTCTCGGATTTGAAGAGGATCGTCATTCCATGATGGCGTTGATTCAAGATTTGCTCAGCCGCAGGGAAACCGCGGGCATAACAGTGCCGCATGCCTCCTACGCGAAGCTCTCTGAGGCGGTATTCGCCCAAGTCGTCGGCCTGGACGTGCTGGAGGCGATCCTGAAGCATCGCGAGGGGCTGGAGGAAATTCAGGTCATCGGGTGCGACATTTACGAAGTGCGGAATGGACAGGTAATGCTTGCAGCCGAGCGATTTCGCACAGTGTCGGATGTAGAGCGGATTCAGCAAAATCTGGTCTTGTACAACCATGATACGTTAAATGTCCGCAAACGATGGGCAGAGGTGAGGTTGACGGATGGCTCCCGCGTGACCATGACAGGCTTCGGCTTCACACGGGAACCGACGATTACGATTCGATTTTTTCGCCGTCACGAACAGGGGCTCGATTGGCTGTGCGCAGCAGAAACGGCAACGATGAATCACGCTGTGAAGATACTACTGCAAAGTTTCGTCCGATGCGCATTCAACCTGGTTATTATCGGAGCTACCAACTCAGGCAAGACGACTCTTCTGAAGGCGCTGGCCGCTGTTCTGCCCGATGAAGAAAGAATCGTAACCATCGAGGGCCGCTACGAACTGATGCTGAGGCGAGATTATCCGGAGAAGAACATCGTGGAATACGAGGTTGACGAGGATGATCCGAAGCATTCCTCCAACCAAGCCTTTAAGCTGGCGCTGCGCCAGTCCCCGAAGCGTATCATTCATGCGGAAATTCGGGACGATGACGCCAATCTGTATGTGAGGGCTTGTACGAGGGGACATGAAGGCAGCATGACCACCCTTCATGCGAATCAGCTGGAAGATGTGCCGGATGCCATTACAGACATGTGCATGCTTGATCGCAGAGGCATGGAGCCGGGGCGGCTGCGCTACCGCATTGCAGAATGGGTAACGCAAGTCGGGATCGAATTGGCGGAGATCGGGGGCAAACGGCGTATTGTCCGCGTTGCCGAATATGTATGTGCGGACGGGGAGATCACGGTGCGGGATCTCGTTCGTTTCGACCCGACGACAGGCGACTGGGTACAGACAGGCACGCTCTCCCCCAGGGCGCAAGGCCGCATACGCCGGCATTGCCCTGCGGACGCAGCCCTGCTTGTGGAAGCGGGGTGGATGGCATGATACGCAGCCTAGTATTGGTCGGGGGAATTCTCTTCTTATTCCTGGCCTGCTTTTTTGCCATTCGGTTATTGGCCGGCTGGTATTGGGGGAGGCTTGTGCTCCGGCGTCGCTTGGAAAAACGGAAAGGCCCGGCAGGCCGATTCGCCGCTGTCAGGCGGGAGTCTAAGCTGTTGCGAGACTATGAGCTCCAGCTCCAGGCTATGGGTGCTGTCTTCACCGTTCGTGCCTTGGCGGCAGCATGCGCCATGCTTGCCCTGATCGGCATCGTGATTGGAGGCGTCTTGTTTTACAGCTTGCAGGGAATGCTGGTGACGGCTGTGCTGCTTTCCTGCAGCCCTCTTCTTTATTACCAGTCGAAACTGATTGCGTTTCGCATGCGGACCAGGCTGGCGTTCCTGCCTGCTGTTGAAGTCATATACCAGTACTACGTGCTTTCGCCTTCCGGCAATATGCGGGCCGTGTTGGCAGAAGCGGCGGCGGAACAGCACTTGCCGCCCGAACTAGCCGCTGCATTCGAAATGCTGGAACGCCGATTGTCGCTGGGTTCGGACCCGGATGAAGCGCTTCAAGCTTTCCAATCCGTACTGGGCCACTTATGGGCGCGCTCATTCGCGGGAATCGTTCGTATTTCCCTTCTGGAAGGCGTACCTGTGGAAGAGGGACTCAAGGAGCTGATCGGGGACATGCGCCGGGCGCAGCAGGCAGACCGGAGAGAGCGCAATCGGCTGCTGGAGATTCGGGTCGCCAACTTCGCGCCAGTTTTTTTTCTCGCTGTGTTCTTGTTCATTAATTTCAAGGTAGATGCTGAGAAGGCATATCTGTATTATTTGCTTGATCCGGAGGGACGGAGCATGCTTCTCGACGCATGCGCACTGATATTCCTCTCTTTTCTGGGAGGTCTGTACTTATCCATGAAACGTATGTAGGGAAGGGGGACTTCGCTTGATTGCAGGCTGGGAAGCTCAGCTATTATACGCAGGGGCATGGCTCGCCTTGTCCGCATTTTTATTTGGCGTGTTGGCGTTGGCAGCTTACAAGCCAGGACGCATGCGCAAGCTGGTCTGGAACAGGCAGGAGCGGGGCCGCATCCGTCGATTTTTTCTTGCATGGCAAGAACGGCTGGCAGGAGGCAGGCCGGGAATGGAGGCCAAAGGCCGCTTGCTCAGGCAGGGCGGCGTGAGGCTGTCAGTCCGCTGGTATTTGGTTGTGAAGCATGTGACAGCAGCGGGCGCGCTCGCAACTGCGGCCGGAATAGCGGTCATAGACAGCTTCGTCCAACCGGTTCCGGGAATGTGGATGGGCTGTGCCCTCTGTGCCATGCTTATTGGTCTGGCGCTAGCGGACCAGTATTTGCTGCAACTGGCTGTTGCAAGGCGCCAGCGGCAAATCACATCAGAAATCTATATGATCTGCCGACAACTGCTCTATTATAGGGATTCCCGCATGAACTTGCACAGCAAGCTTATGCGCTGCCAAGGATTTATGCGTGTGCTGAGCGGGCCGTTCCGGCGCATGCTGAATGCCTGGTATGAGCATCCTGAACATGCGCTGCAAGCGTTCAAGGAGGAAGTCGGCATAGCCGAGGCACACAGCTTCGTGGAAACCTTGAATACGATGCGCATGGGCGAGAGCGAGAAATATTATCGGCTGCTGCAGGAAAGGGCGGAAGATTATAAAGACAAGCTGGAAATGGCAAAGGAAGGGATGAAGGAAACCAGATCATACGTGTTGTTTGTACTGGCCGGGATTCCGATACTGAATACGTTTTGGGTATTTCTGTATCCCTGGGTAAGGGAAGGAGAAGAATTGTTCTACCACTTAAATTATTGATGGGGTGAAGAGGAATGAGAAATTTGCTTATGACTGCCTTGATGCTGATGGTTGTGGTGCTCATGTTTATTCAAGTTGTTTCGGGAAGCGGCGGGCTGCGCGATCAGATCGAGGCCAAAGGCTCTGACGCGATCGCCCAGATTTCTAATGTGACACCCTGAGGAGCACCTATGCGGACACTCTTAATCACACTTTTGCTGCTGACGGCCGTTATGCTGATATATTCCGCCACAATTGGCGGGGCAGATGGTGCGCTGCACCAATTGAACCAGTCCAATGAGAAGGTGAAGCAGCGTATCCAATCGTTGAATCCTTAAGGGACGGAGGGACGTATGAAACAGCTTTTGGTCTTTGTTTTGACTGCCGGGCTGCTCTGCTGGATGATGTTCTCGGCGGCATACAAGCATGTAGCCATAGCCAGGCAGGCGCTGCTGCAAAAAGAAGTGGATTACTTGCTGGAGATAGGCGCGAACGGCAGCCACGGATACATCCATGACGCCATGATAGCGCAGTCGAAAAGCAGGCTGGAGGAAAGGGGATTCGATACTAGCAGGCTCACCTATGAGGTAACCACTACCAGCGGTTTGCCGGGACACTTGCGTGATCAGCCGGTTCCCCGCGGGACGGGGCTTCTGCTTACGATACGCTATCCTTATGGTGATTTGTTTGCCATTGATCGATTGATCGGTATGACGCCGCCCGATCCCGAACTCCAGATGGCCGCAACCGGGATCAAGATGAGCGAGTATGTGCCGTAATGGATAAGCTGATCCTAGTTGTGCTTCTTCTGGCTGTGACGGTTGTGCTGCAAGCTGCCCAGTTGGAAGAAGAAGCCGCTTATCAGACGTTTTTTCGCGCCAAACATGCATTGAATCGCGCTGCTGTCGCTGCAGCCCAGCAGTTGGACCCGGCAGCGCTTGCGGAAGGCCGCATCGCCATCGATCCGCAGCAAGCAAGGGGGACAGCAGAATGGTATTTGCAGCACAACCTGGGGCTCGACAGCGATCATCTGCCGCGGTCTGGCGGTTTTCTGCAGCATCGGGTCGAATGGGTGCGATTGGAGGTCATCAATGAAGGGCCATTTCCGTACCGCTATAGCGATCCTTCCATCAATTATGAGGTAGTCTTGGAGAAGCCGGGCGTCGTCGCGGTCATCAGGCTGCGCTATCCTGGTATTTTTCTCTGGTACGATGGATTGGAATGGGACATCAAGGCTACCGGAGAGTGGTTCGGCGAACCCGCTCTGTACTAGAAGCGATAGAAGGCTTTGACGCCGTTTTCCTGCCTGCCGAGATTTGATACACTATGGGTATCATGCAGTCCATTGTTCAGGAAAGGAATCGATCCGTATGACATCATTTGCTCAAAGATTGGCAGCGCTGCAAAAAGCGTTGCGGGAACGGCAATGGCAAGGCTATTTGGTCACGCAAAATGTGGACTTGTACTATTTTACTGGGTCGATGCAGAATGGCTATTTGTTCGTACCGGCTGAGGGGAAGGCGGTATTCTATGTGAAGCGGAGTGTGGAAAGGGCCAAGCAAGAGGCTGCCTGCGATGTGCGGCCGCTCGGTTCCTTTCGGGAATTCAGCCAGAGCTTGAAGGAGAAGCACCCCGATGCGTTTCGCGGCGTCGGCATTCGGTTCGCCACGGAATTTGACGTGCTGCCGACACAGCTTTATCTTCGCTTGCAGCAGATGTTCCCTCATGTGGAATGGGTGGATGGGTCGCGGCTTGTGCGGGAACTGCGCATGATCAAATCGCCGGAGGAGATCGAACGCATCCGCTATGCGGCTGAAGTAACCGACCGTGCCTTCCAGCGGGGCTTGTCTGTGCTGCGCGAGGGGATGAGCGAGCTGGAGCTGGTTCTTGAAATCGAGCGGCAGCTTCGAATAGAAGGCCATGCGGGCATAATGCGAATGCGCGGTTACAATCAGGAGATCATCACCGGGATGGTCGCCTCGGGAGCTTCCGCAGCAATCCCCACCTATTTCGATGGTCCGGCTGGGGGACTGGGGCTTCATGCTTCGGTGCCGCAAGGGGCAAGCCGGGAAGTCATTGAACGCGGGGAGCCAATCCTGATTGATATAGGCTGCTGCATAGACGGGTACGTCATTGACCAGACACGTACAGCGGTGATCGGACAACTGGCGGGCAAGCATCTGGAGCAGGCTTATGCGCTGTCCGAACAAATCTTGCAGCAAACCGAGCATAGTCTGAAGCCCGGCACAAGCTGTGAAGGATTGTACCAAGATGCGCTCGCAACAGCAGAGCAAGCCAACCTAGGCAAGCATTTCATGGGTTATGGGGCGGATCAGGTAAAGTTTCTGGGGCATGGAATAGGGCTGGAAATCGACGAGCTTCCTGTGCTGGCTCGGGGATTTGCTTACCCGCTTCAGCCAGGCATGGTCATCGCCATTGAGCCGAAATTTTCGTTTCCGGGCGAAGGAGTAGTTGGTGTGGAGGATACCTATGCGATAACATCCGGCGGTTTCGAGCGGCTTACGCTAACAGAACGGAAGCTGTTTGAAGTGTAGAGGGGGCTCTGGCTCAGGCCCCCTCCGCCTTATAGGCAGCAGTGGACGGTTCAAGATTATGCCCGGTCGTCTGCTTGACGCCCGCTCTGCTCCTCAACCGCGGCCGTTTCGGCAGCTATGCCGGCGCTACCATTGTCCTTATCATCTTGCTCGAATTCTTCCTCCGGCAGATGAATCCACCTTTTGAGGTACCCTTGATCGTACAGCGCCTTCAAGAGAATAATCAGCACCGGCGAAAGAATCAAACCGGCGACGCCGAACAGCGAGAGCGAGACAACCATGAACGCCAAAGTCGTAAAGGCCGAAACGCCGAGCGAGTCCCCGGTAAACTTCGGTTCCAGAATCTGCCGCATCAGCAGGACGATGATCAGCACCACTGTAAGCACGATGGCGAACTGGATTTGTCCGACAATGAACAGATAAATAATCCATGGGATGAAAAAGGTAGAAATACCCAGCAGGGGAAGAATATCGAATACGGCCGCCATTAATGAAATAGCGAACGCATTATTGACGCGCAGCACCAGCAGGGCAGTCAGGATGACGACGAACGTGATGCTGACCAGCTTTAGCTGAGCCTTGACGTAGCTTAGAATGCCGAGCAGTACGTTTTCTTTCAGGAAATAAAAAGCTTTTTTGAAGGTGCTCGGTGTTTTTTTGGCTGCTAGGTTCTTCCAGAATTCTATCTCTACACTAAGGAAATAAGCGAGAATGATCGCGATAAAGAATTTGAACAAGAAGGAAGAGAAGGATGAAAGGGTGCCAAGCAGCATCGTCAGCGCCCACTGGATGAATCCCGAAACCCTCTGCGTAATGGTCGATGCGTATTCTTTGACCTGGTCAATTACCTCAGGAGGCAAGTTGTCTTCCAGGTACACCGTTCCATTGACAATTTCCTTCTGCAGCTGCGCCGCATAGTGGGGTACTTTTTCCGCCAGGTTCGAAACCTGATTGAAAAAAATAGCGCCCGCTCCCAGCAATGCGCCGAGGATGAGCGTGACAAACAGCAAGATGGAAATGGCAGACGCGATTGACTTCTTCAGACCGCGCCGATTCAAAAATTTGGCCAGCGGTTCAATGATCAGGAATACAAAAAAAGACAGAACAATAGGAGCGGCGATGCGGTAGAACAGGCTCCAAAGCCACAAGATCAGCAGCACGGTCAGGACGATCAGTCCGATGTCAAATGCAGTGCGGGAATATCTCTTATAAAAGCTAAGCATAGTTACCTCCCTACTTGTCCTTACAGGTTCCTTTCTGTCATTATAAGCGACGCACGGAGAAAAGAAAATCAAACTAGCGCTTCATCTGGCAAGCGCACGGTAGTTTTCTCCAAACAGCGGGATGTTGGACATTGCTCTTTTTTTTTAGTAACATAATAGGCAAATTGAAACATCATGGGTTTGATAGAGGGGAGGAACGTCCATGTTTCGATTGGGAAAACGAGTCATCATCGTAGCAGATACCTTCGAGCAGAAACTTCCCGTAGGTGAATACGGCTACATCATTGCATACGACCGCAATAACGATAACGCTTTCGACTATGTGGTGCGCATTCCCAAGTTGAATCGCAACGTCTATGTTCCGGCCTCGGATCTTGAACTGGAAGAGGTCCTGCAGAAGCAGGAGGCAGAGCGGGTAGAGCGTGAGGCGCTTATTGATTTTGCGCTGGCTACTCGTAACGAGGCTTTGTTCCGTTATATTATGACCGGTGAGTCCGAGGACAAGGAAGAAGCGAAGAGCGAAGAGGTTCAGAGCAGGGAAGAATTTATACGTCAAGTGAACTTGAAAGCCTGGATCTAAGAGGCAGTTGCCCAGGAGAGGCATCATAGAATGAGAGCTATCCCAACATTCTTGACTGAATGCGGATAGCTTTTTATTTTGGTTCATGTGACGGCGTCAACAACGGGATCTGACTGTGTCAGCTGGAACGGAGGAAGGGCAGCAGGACGCACCAGCCGAGGTCTGTCCAGTTTGAGGTAAATTCCATTCTGCGCTATAATCATAGGATGAAGTTTGGGCTAGCGTCCGACAGGAGGGAACAGGGAAATGAGCATATCCATTCAAGATGTCGAGCATGTGGCCAAGCTGGCCAGGCTGGACCTGACAGAAGAGGAAAAGCAGACGTACATGCAGCAATTGAACGCTATTTTGCAATATGCGGAGAAGCTGAATGAGCTGGACACGGAACAAGTCGAGCCGACCAGCCATGTCATGGAGCTTGTCAACGTGATGCGGGAAGACGAGAGCCGTCCGTCCTGGCCGATCGAGCAGGTGATGAAGAACGCGCCGGACGAAGAGGAAGGGCAGTTCAAAGTCCCTGCTGTGCTGGAATAAGAGCGGAACCGTGAAGCTACACGGGTGAGAGGAATAATAGGAATGAAGGAGGACGTTTCCTTTGTCGTTGTTCGATATGAAACTACAGGATATACATGCCAAGCTGGCGGACAAGCAGCTGAAGGTATCCGAGCTTGTTGACGAGGCATTTGCGCGAATCGGTCAGGTGGATACGCAGATCGGGGCGTTTCTGACCTTGGCGGAGGAGCAAGCCCGCGCTGAAGCGGAATCGCTGGACGAGCAGCTGGCGGCAGGCGGGGAACGAGGCCTGCTGTTCGGCTTGCCGATGGGGATTAAGGACAATATTGTAACGGAAGGCTTGCGCACGACTTGCGCAAGCAAATTTTTGGACAATTACCAGCCGATCTATCATGCAACCGTAATGGAAAAGCTGAAGGCAGCGCAAGCGGTGACAATCGGCAAATTGAATATGGACGAGTTCGCGATGGGCGGATCCAATGAAAATTCCGCTTATCATCCGGTGCGCAATCCATGGAGCACCGACCACGTTCCGGGTGGATCTAGCGGCGGTTCAGCGGCTGCTGTAGCTGCGGGTGAGGTGTACTTTGCGCTTGGGTCGGATACAGGCGGCTCCATACGCCAGCCTGCCGCCTACTGCGGCGTAGTCGGGTTGAAGCCTACATACGGCTTGATTTCGCGATTCGGCTTGGTGGCCTTCGCCTCCTCCCTGGATCAGATCGGCCCGCTAACCAAGAATGTCGAAGACACGGCCTATGTGCTGCAGGCGATTGCCGGTCATGACGAGAAGGATTCCACCTCCGCCCGTGTCGATATTCCCGACTATGTCAGCAGCTTGAACGGCGATGTCAAGGGCTTGCGCCTGGCTGTCCCGAAAGAATACATGGGAGAGGGCATTCAGCCCGGGGTCAGAGATGCGGTGAAGGCTGCGATTGCGAGGCTGGAAAGCATGGGGGCGACCGTTGAGGAAGTGTCCATGCCGCATACGGATTACGCGATCGCAACCTACTATTTGCTTGCTTCTTCGGAGGCCTCCTCCAATTTGGCGCGATTCGACGGTGTGCGCTATGGCGTTCGCTCGGACAAGGCGGACAGCCTGCTGGAGGTGTATCACCGTTCGCGCAGCGAAGGCTTTGGCTCAGAGGTGAAGCGCCGCATCATGCTGGGGACATATGCGCTTAGCTCCGGTTACTATGATGCGTATTACCTCAAGGCACAGAAGGTTCGGACATTGATCAAGCAGGATTTCGACAAGGTGTTTGAGCAGTACGATGCCATATTGTCTCCTACTGCGCCGACAACGGCATTCAAAATCGGGGAGCAGGTAAGCGATCCGCTCACGATGTACATGAACGATGCGTGCACGATTCCAGTCAGCCTGGCAGGCGTGCCCGCGATTAGCGTGCCGTGCGGACTGGCTGACGGCTTGCCTGTCGGCCTGCAAATTATCGGCAAGCACTTTGATGAGACGATGGTGCTGCGCATTGCGCACGCCTACGAACAAGCGGGAGACTGGGCGGACCGCCGCCCTGCACTGTAGGAAGGAGGATGAGCAATGTCCTTGACGGGAACGAAATATGAAACAGTCATCGGGCTGGAGGTCCACGTAGAGCTTCATACGAAATCGAAAATATTTTGCGGCTGCTCCACCTCGTTCGGCGCACCGCCAAATACGCATACGTGTCCGGTATGTCTCGGCCATCCGGGCGTGCTGCCTGTACTGAACAGACAAGCTGTCGATTATGCGATGAAGGCAGCCATGGCATTGAACTGCCGAATTGCAGACGTCAGCAAATTCGACCGCAAAAATTACTTTTACCCGGACTCGCCGAAAGCGTATCAGATCTCGCAGTTTGACCAACCGATCGGAGAGAACGGATGGATCGATATTGAGGTAGACGGACAGACGAAGAGAATCGGGATTACCCGCTTGCATCTGGAGGAAGATGCCGGCAAGCTGACGCATGTTGACGGAGGGTTCGCATCCCTTGTCGATTTCAATCGTGTCGGTACACCGCTCATTGAGATCGTCTCGGAGCCCGATCTTCGCTCGCCGGAAGAGGCGAGAGCGTATCTGGAAAAACTGAGAGCGATCATGCTGTATTGCGAGGTTTCCGACGTGAAGATGGAGGAAGGCTCGCTGCGCTGCGACGCGAACATCAGTCTGCGTCCTTACGGGCAGGAAAAGTTCGGAACGCGTACGGAGCTGAAAAATATGAACTCCTTCCGCGGCGTTCAGCGCGGCTTGGAATATGAGCAATGGCGGCAAGCCGAGGTATTGGATGAGGGAGGAGCAGTCGTTCAGGAAACTCGTCGCTGGGACGATGCGCAGGGCAAGACGATATCTATGCGCGGCAAGGAAGAGTCTCACGACTATCGCTATTTCCCGGATCCGGATTTGGTTCGCCTGCATATTGACGATGCGTGGAAGGAACGTGTCCGCGCTACGATTCCCGAGCTGCCGGATGCGCGAAAGCAGCGTTATACGGAGCAGTTCGGCATTCCAGCCTACGATGCGGGCGTGATTACGGCTTCCAAGAAATTGGCTGATTTCTTTGAAGAAAGCCTGAATTTTACGAAAGACGCCAAAGCCGTAGCCAATTGGATCATGGGCGATCTGCTCGGCCACTTGAACGCGAACAACCTGGAATTCGACGATGTGAAGATAACTGGACAAGGCTTGGGCGAAATGATTGGCCTCATTGAGAAGGGCACGATCAGCTCCAAAATTGCCAAGACCGTCTTCAAGGAAATGCTGGAGAGCGGCAAAAGACCGCAGGCGATTGTAGAGGAAAAGGGGCTCGTGCAAATTAGTGACGAAGGGGCCATTCTGGAAATCGTCAAACAGGTCATTGCACGCAATCCGAAGCCGGTGGAGGATTTTCGTTCGGGCAACGACAAGGCTGTCGGCTTCCTGGTTGGTCAAGTAATGAAAGAGACGAAGGGGAAAGCCAATCCCGGCTTGGTCAACAAGCTTCTGCAGGATGAGCTGCGTTCCTGACATACGAAACGGTGCTGCAATCAGCAGCCGGCGCATAGCCAAGCACGGTGCGTCGGCTGCTGTTGCTATATGCTTGGACTTTCAGGAAAAATAAATTATTGGGGGACGATTAGGGATTTGCGCCATTGGCGGTTGGCAAGCAGTCTGATTTCCGCAAGGGAAAGGGGAGCTGATTTTGATTCAGGTGCTGGATCTGCAGGACGATGGAACGGTAGAATTTCTATGGTATTTGCAGCATACTTCTTATAAAATTGAAGCAACTCTCATAGGTTTTACGGAGATCCCTCCATTGACGGATACGTTCGATAGCATTCGAAACAGCGGAGAAACCTTCCTGGGCCATGTAAGGGAGGGGGAGATTGTGTCGGCGTTGTCGTACGCGAGGGACAAGGATGCTGTAATGATCAATCGGCTGATGGTGCACCCCAACTACTTTCGGCAAGGATTGGCGAGTGAACTGCTGCAAGGGCTGTTTCGGATGGAGGAAGCTCGGGAATATCGCGTATTTGCGGGCAGCCGCAATTTGCCGGCGATCCGGTTGTATGAGAAACACGGCTTTCAAGCCGTGAGGGAGGAGGAAGCTTCTCCGGGGGTACCCTTGACAGAGCTCCGGCGCATGGCGGTGAAGTAATCAACGGGGAGGGCTGAGCATGAGTGGACCTTGGGTATTGGAGCCTTTGCATATTTTGTTGCGTTTGGCGCTGGCGGTAGTCCTGGGAGGCATTATAGGCATCGAGCGGGAGAGGACCAACCATGCAGCCGGATTCCGCACTCACATCCTGGTCTGTCTTGGCGCTGCGTTGATTATGCTTCTGTCTGCATATGGCTTTGCCGACTTTGCGGAGGAAGAGGGGGTCAACATGGACCCGGCAAGATTGGCGGCTCAGGTAATCAGCGGCATCGGCTTTCTTGGCGCTGGAGTCATCATGCGCAATGGCGTCTCCATAACCGGCTTGACCACGGCAGCTTCCTTGTGGGTGGTAGCTGCGATAGGGCTGGCTGTAGGAGCAGGCTATTATATAGGGGCATCTGTTACGACATTTTTGGTGCTGTTTAGTCTGTTGATCTTGAACAAGGCGGAGAAACGGTGGTTTGCCGCACAGAGAAAGTACACCTTAAAGCTGCACGCTGCTGAGAGCTTCCGGGGGATGGCCGCATTGAGCGAGCATCTGGAGCAAAAAGGCGTCGATATTATCAGCATGAAAGCAAGCCACAGCGCCGACAAGGAGAACGAAGAACAGCGTGCACAGATGCAGTACACCATTATGTTGAAAATTACTGCTGCCAACGTATTGCCCGCATTGATAGATCGGGTAAGCAAGCTGCCCGGCGTGCTGGAGGTGCAAATCGATTGAAGCGGGATCGGGGCAGGTGGAGACGAAGCAAAAAGGACGGGGAAACATGAGGGCGGGGAGAATAACCGGAGCACTATTGATCATCTATACAGGTATAGCTTTGCTATTGGACCTCAGTCAGGGCACTTCGCTCTTGCTCCTCTTGGTGAGATGGTGGCCGGCTGCGCTAGTGCTGCTTGGTGTAGAGTATCTCATCCTGACGGTCGCCAGCATCGCACGTAAGCAAAAATTGAATTTGGACTGGGGTTCTGTGGTTTTTGCCTTGATCGTGATCGGTGTAGTCATAGGAGTGTTTCATGGCAAGTCGCTTATGGACGAGCATGATATTTCTATAGGGGACATTCCTTTTTCAGATGAGTCCGGCGAGGCTTTCGAGCTTCCGACGCAGGTTGCGCGCTTGGATAGAGCCAGACAAACCATATCCGTCACGAACCACAACGGCGATATCCTGATCGTTGCTTCCGATATACAGGAAATTGCCGTGGATGCAACAGTCATCGTATCCAAGGTTGGGCGCGAGGAAGCGGAGCGGGTTGCGGAAGGGGTAGAGATTGCGATAGACGAAGGCGACGTGCTGGCGGTTCAGGTCAAGAGCGGCACTTACAAAGCTTTCGGTGTGGCCATTCGCCCCAAGGTGAACCTGCAAGTTACGGTGCCGGCTTCTATGGCCCAAGAACTGCAAGCTGTAACGGCAAATGGCAAAATCACAGTGAGCGATCTGCATAGCGAGGGCGGATTGTCCATGCAAAGTACGAACGGCTCGCTGACAGCGGAGCGCATTACCGGTGAAGTGAGTGCGACAGTTACCAATGGCGCGGTGAAGCTGATGAACATTGAAGGCGCTGTCCATGCAATGTCCACGAACGGGCAAGTCGTGATCGAGGAAGTGGCTGGGGCTGTCCAGGCTTCTTCGACTAATGGACGCGTAGACATTCGCAGCAGCACTGTCGGAGGAGACTGGAAAGCTTCAACTACGTTGGGCGCTCTCTCGGTTTCCCTGCCGGAGGATGGCGATTTCGTGCTGTTCGGGAAGGTGGGGGCAGTGGGGAGCATGACGAATGAACTGGGTTTGGAGTTGGACAATCGCGAGATTCACGGCAGCTTTGGCTCCGGTCGCTATCGGGTTGAACTTGAAACAAGCGTCGGCTCTCTGTCGATTCATAAACAAACGCAATCTGCAATCCCCTAAGTTTGCCACAACTGAGAAATCTGTGAATCGAATTGACAAATTGATTTGAACGCTCGTAAAATAAGAATAAGTATAACGAGAAGCACGGATAGCTGATGCAGACGAACGCAAGCATGCACTGGCAATGACTATATACGGCAGGAAGGGTGGGAGAACCGTGCATGACAAATTGGAATCGGCTTTGGATAAATTGAAAACAACAGGTGTACGCATGACTCCGCAAAGGCATGCCATTCTTGCTTATCTGCTTGAATCCCCCACTCATCCGAGTGTGGACGAAATTTATCGTGCATTGGAGAAGAAATTTCCGAGCATGAGTGTGGCCACCATTTATAACAACCTGAAGCTGTTCCTTGAAGCTGGATTAGTCAGGGAGTTGACTTACGGTGACGGCGCCAGCCGGTTTGATGCGGATATGTCCAGCCACTACCACGCCATTTGCGATATATGCGGGACGATCGAAGATTTCGATTGCGATCCGCTGACCGAGGTGGAATCGCTGGCAGCGAGCGAGACAGGCTTTCAGGTCAGTCGTCACCGGATGGAGGTTTACGGCATTTGTCCCGCGTGCGCAAATGCAACGAAGCATTAGGCGAGAGCTGCGTACAACTGCAACCTTTGCCGCTTGACAAGCGTATGTGTTTTGGGAGTGAAGATCCTGAAATATGTACGCTTTTTTATTCGCTGCCATACCAGACAAAGGATGTGACGGTTCATGGATTTTGGCCCGACGCCGGGTAGAAGCAGGAAAGTTCGGAGAGGACAGGGGAGAAGGCTGCGTTGGATGATGCTTCCTCTTCTATTGCTTATGGCAGGTGCTGCAGTGGTGATGTATGTGTATTGGGAGTCCACGCAGCCGAATCAAAGCCGGGTAGAGCCGGGTTTCGGGGATATGGAGAGGCCTGTTTTCCTGAACGGTGTGATGATGGACAAGCAGGCAAGCGGGTCCGGGGCAGGGCTGCTGCTCCCGCTCGAAGTATTGAAGCAGATCAATGGCGACGCATTCCTTGCGGAAGAGGACGACGTGCTCATTGTAACGACCAAGGCGTCCGTCGTTCATTTTCAGACAGATCAATTAACTGCGTTAATGAACGATGAGCCGGTTACATTGGAATTTGCCATGCAGCGACTGGACGAAGAGCTTTATGTGCCTGCGCAGCCGCTGCAGGATATATTGGATTACTCGCTGGAACAGTTTCAGCCGTCCGGCGCAGTCTCGATTTGGACACCGGGCCAGGCCATCCGGAAAGCGGCAGTGGCAGATAAGCCGAATGCGCCGGAATGGCGAGCGGCTGTTCGAACAGAACCGACCATCAAAGCTCCAATAATGGCAGAGCTTTCGCAGGGCGAGCCCATCGTGATCCTGGATGAGGCGGAACTGGGATGGTACCACATTCAGCTGCAGGACGGTTATGTCGGACATATCGACAAACGGGAGGTGCGGCTAATCGACGCAGCAATCGTCGCCTCTGTTGCGCCGATTAAGGAGGCCGTTCCTTGGAAGCCGCTTGGAGGCAGAATTAATCTGACCTGGGAAGCGGTATATAACAATAATAATCCGAATACGGATCAGATTGGAGAAATGCCGGGTCTCAATGTAGTCAGTCC
The DNA here is from genome assembly GCF_018403685.1 of Xylanibacillus composti. Classification (NCBI taxonomy): domain Bacteria; kingdom Bacillati; phylum Bacillota; class Bacilli; order Caryophanales; family Paenibacillaceae; genus Xylanibacillus; species Xylanibacillus composti. The sequence continues at coordinate 2,574 of NZ_BOVK01000067.1, read as the reverse complement.
GACTTGGTTTCATCTGTTGAAGCGCGGCGACGGGAGTTTTTATGTGCAGAATTGGGCGGATCCTTCTTATGTAGAGTGGGCCCACCAGCGCGGCTATCAAGTATGGGCTTTGTTCGACAACAGCTTTGATCCGGATTTGACGAAGGAAGCGCTGGCAACTTTCGAGAGCCGGCGGTCCATCATTCGCGAGCTGCTGACCTATGCCAATTTGTACAATCTGCAGGGCATTAATATCGATTTTGAAAATGTGTACTTGGAGGACGGGGAGAAGCTTACACAATTTATGCGCGAACTTACCCCTTTGTTTCACGAGCAAGGTCTTGTCGTATCGATAGATGTAACGATTCGCGGCGGCAGCGACATGTGGTCGAACTTTTACAATCGCGAGGAATTGGGCAAGCTCGTTGATTACATGATGGTGATGACATACGATGAGCACTGGGCGTCATCGCCAGTTGCCGGTTCCGTTGCGTCTTTGCCTTGGGTGGAAAAAGGGATTTCCGATATTATTCAATACGATCATGTTCCGCCTGAAAAATTATTGCTCGGTGTACCGTATTATACCCGCATTTGGACGGAATATGTGGAGGACGGTCAGCGGAAGGTTTCCTCTCGAGCGCTTGGCATGACAGCGACCCAAAACTGGATCGAGGAAAATGGGGTTGAGCTCGAATTCGATGAACGAACGGGCCAATGGTACGGCGAGAAGAAGGACGGCGCAACCACGTATAAGGTATGGGTGGAAAATGCCGATTCCATGCGGGCAAGAGCGGATTTGGTGAAAAAATACGATCTGGCTGGCATTGCATCCTGGCGGAGAGGATTTGAAACGCCGGATATATGGGAGGCGATTCAAGAGCGGCTGGACAAAAAACCGTAGAGCGAACACAGAAGAAAGGAGTCCTTGCGGACTCCTTTCTTTTGTAAGTGAACGAGAATTACGTGCGTTCCGGCGAGCCAGCCTCTTTGGCATCAGGAAGTTCTGTTGCCTGCTCGGGATCTAGCGTCAGTATCGTTTTGCAGAACATGCAGCGGTCCGTCTTGCCGAGCATCTTGGTTTGCTTGCCGCACTCTGGGCATTGCAAAACAACGGAACTGGTTGAAAGCACGCCCGCCCAAAAATAGATAGCCATACTGCCCAATACGCTGATCATGCCGATAACCATGAATATGAAGAGAACGATTTTCCCATTATCCCCCCAAATAAGCACAGCCGCTGTACCCAGAATCATGACACCGAGCCCAAGTAATGTCAGCACCAGACCCCACAATCGGAATTCGTTCAGTTTGCTGGATTTGAAGCGCATAGTTTACCCTTCCCTTTCAGTTGTTTGTCGTTGCATCAAAATCTATGGCAGGAAAACGAAACAAACATGTAGAATAACTAAAATAGCACAGGAACTAAAACATGAGTTGGAGACGAAAAGAATGGACGCAATCAGGTCATACTTTACCGGACATTATACCCGCCACCCCGCTGTTGTGTCGGCTGTTATGGTGAATCCCGGCGAAAGCAACAATCAATGGATAGATGGCTTTGATATTTTGATGCTCGTCATTACCGAATTGAAACAGCCAACAAACCATACCTCTCATTATAGTAAAGACAACTACCGCATACAAGAAAGATGGATACATAAGGATGGGTTGGAAAGTTGGGTGTTGAACGGGGAAAATCGGAATATTATTCAATGGATCCTGCAAGGAGAGTTGATCGTGGATCAAAACGGCTATTTGGGGAGCATGCGGCAAGCCCTCAGCAGCTTTCCAATGGAATTAAGGGAGAAAAAGATGTTGATTGAGTTCACCCACTTTCTCCGTCGTTATATGCAAAGCAAGGAGTACCTGGCCAACGGCGAGGTGTTTGATGCCTACAGCAATATTTTGGAGGCTCTTCATCATTGGGCGCGAATCGTGATTATCCAGAATGGCGCCCATCCTGAAGTGACGGTTTGGAATCAGGTCCATCAAATCAATCCAGGCGTATACAAGCTGTATGAGGAGCTATTGTTCAGTGCCGAAACATTGGAGCAGCGTGTAAAATTGGTGCAGCTTGCGGCGGAGTTTTCGGTTTTGACGAAAATGAGGGAGTGCTGCGCATTCCTGCTTCGCGTCATATCGTCGCGTCAAGAGCCATGGAGCGCCTCTGAATTGAAAGAGCATGTGGAGCTGGGCGAGCTGCATATTGATCTGAGTCTCGTCTTGAGAAAACTGACGAAACGATCGGTGATCAAAGAGGTCATGGAGTCCACAGACGGGGATCTGTCGATCATGGAGGTCAAGTACACGCTGTGACTTCGTTCGAATGAAACACGACTCTCATCGGTCGTGTTTTTTTGTTTGGATCTTCCTATCAGGAAATCTTGACATGATGATTATACCTGTGGTACATTATTTCTCGCCGCTTCAAATGGGAGCGCGGGAGTCAGCGGCTTTTGGGCTGCGGCTTGCCATGTTGCCACAGTGTTAAGCGGTACAAATTAATTAGCTTTCTTGTTTAAGGAAGAAGAACTTGGAAGAAAAAAGTACTTGCATTTCTGATTGCTAACGTGTTATATTAATAAAGTCGCCGCT
>NZ_BOVK01000065.1 GCF_018403685.1 Xylanibacillus composti | reverse complement strand
TTCTATTGTACCTCAAATGAAAGAGGTTGAGAGTTTACACAAAATAGTTTACAGACTCGCTGATTTATCTATAATCCCTAAGCTTTTCAAACAAAACATCGACCCAATTGTTGCATGACCACATAAGTTGATTTCATGACCTGGTGTAAAGTATCGAAGTCTATAATCAGCTTTATCTGATCGTACTACAAAAACAGTTTCATTAAATCCTACTGCTTTAGCGATCGATTGCATCGATTCATCATCTAAGTAATCCGCATGTAATACAACACCTGCTGGATTACCTTTATTTGCAACAGAAGAAAATGCATCGTAGTGCAGAACTTTCTGTTTCTTCATCCTTTTCCCTACTTTCAATATGATTTTAGCCAATTTCCTCTAACGTCTTATTTACGAACTTTCGCCAATACGCTAATAATATATGGATAAGCGTAGTTCGGCAATCGTGTAAGATTTCGTACAATGTTGTAACGCCTATCCCCCTCGCGAAAACTTAATTGTATTCGTGATCAGAGTCCGGCCAGATACGATCAAGCGGGTTGGGGATGCGACGGATTTCCTTCGTGCTGACATGCGTGTAACGGCTCGTGGTGCGGCTGCTTTCGTGCCCGAGCAGCTCTTGAATGTATCGAAGATCCGTACCACTCTCCAATAGATGTGTCGCGAAAGAATGGCGCAACGCGTGGACGCTAACTTTCTTTTGAATACCTGCTTTTTTTACGATTTGATTAAATACCTTCTGAACGGTCCTTTCTGTGAGATGTCTTCGGTTATCTTGTCCAGGGAAGAGCCAAACCTTGGGCAGTTCCCGTTCCACATAGTGGCGCACGGCGCGAAGAGCTGTTTCGGATAGCAAGGTCTGGCGGTCTTTCTTGCCTTTCCCTTGCTGGACACGAATCGTTCTGCGAGCGAAATCGAGATCACGAAGCTGCAAGCGAACGACTTCACCTACCCGTAACCCTCAAAGATGGCCAGATGCCTCAGATTGTCTACATGAGCCAAACAGCTTCTTGACCTCTCCCTGGCTCAGCACATGGGGAAGCGTTTGAACTCGCTTCGGTCTGACGTAGGCCACATCTTCCTTCTTTCCATGCAGAACATGCTTCACATAAAACTTGATTGCGCTGATCGCCTGATTCACATAGGAGGAAGAACGGCCCAGTTGCAGCAAAGCATGCGTGTAATTATGCAATGCTCCTTTGCCTAATGGTCGTCCTGCCTCTTGAAGATGATTCAAAAACCTCTTAACCTGACCACAATAGGCTTTCATTGTTTTCGTGCTGTATCCACGCAGCTGCAACGCCTTACGAAGCGCGGGTTCGTTTATCTGTTGGGGGACAAATGCAGGAGGGTCCGCTCTCATTTCATAGAGATGATGCCTCTCCAACCGTCGCAATAGCCAGATACATTCCCGAAGCAAGCTGTTCTGCACGACCGGAATGCAAGAGGGCAGCGCATGCAGCAACATGTCTATCGCGACCTCTTTGAATGGGATTAGCCAAACCCGTTACGCCGGAATGTAAACCCTTCCCGGGATAGTCCTTACGACACTCACCACCGCTTTATCATACCGCACCAAGGTTAAGCTCAACTGACGAGCACTCCTCCACTCAACAATAATCCGCAACATTTACCATTCCTTTCATCCATTATAATCCACAAACCACCATATGGAAATAAAAAAAGAGACGTTCGACGGCATTCTCCATTCGATACGTCTCCGATGCTTTCGGATGAGACTCCTGTTTCTGTTATTCGAACAACTGCGTGACTTGCGCAGGCTATAGAGGTTCAACGATAGTAGTTGTTTCCATGAAATATCGTACTTGGCCTGCACAAGACTACGACCATTTGATACAGGAAGATTTCATTGTCGTGCTTAATTTCCTTCATAAAATGCAGGCATTGCTTATGCTGGAGAGAGATTTTCATGAAATTCCTGCGAATCTGCAGCTTTCAAATCCTGAAATGGCTGGATCTAGCCAATAGGCCACAGAAAGGATGTATTTTTGCAGTTAATGGCTGATCTGGCGCTGTTTTCGAATGAATGCTTGCACAATTGCATCTTTTCATTCTGCTCGCGAACTCCCGAACAGCAACAGCTCACTAGTTCAACCTATCTAGTCTGGCCCCGCTCCCATCAATCACTACAGCTCGCAGGCGGCAGATCCGCGCCGCTGTCGACGTTAATCTTCTCGGACAGGGTGTCCTTGATGACGGATACGACGAGCTGCAGCATGTAGTTGATATCCGTCTGCGTCTGCTGGAATTGCTGTACGAGCGGAATGCCGTCCAATTCGGCTTGCAGCTCGTCCATCTCAGCCTCGATCTTCTTGATCATCTCTTCGTTCTTGAAATATTCGAAGCCGACGATTTCCTTCTGCTTCTTCTTGATTTGCTTGATCAGGCTTTGCACCTTCTCGTTCTGCTCAATCATCTTCTCCGCTTTGCGGTACAGCTGCACCTCTTCGGAGCTGGACATGAGCTCGGCGACTTCCTTCGCCTTCGCTATAATATCTTCCCGCAGGATGAGATCCCGCGTATAGTGCACCTTCATCGTGGAGCAAGCCGGGGCTTGTCCGCCAGTGGATTGTCCGTCCATTCGATTCGCGCCTCCTTGTTTTCATCGTTCTATGTGACATGCAGCCCCATTCTTAGGCGCCATATGTGCTAATTCTTCAAGCTAACTCTATCGCCAGTCCCACACAGCAACCAACTCATTCGCAAATGGTATGCAATCCCCGCCATCCGAAAGCTCGTGCTTATCCGAGCGCTGCTGCTGTCTCCGAAACCACCTGCTCGACGAGCTCGCCCTTGAGCACCCACGTCTGCGGCTCGGTAATGCGAACATGGACGAACTGGCCACACAGTGATTGCGGCCCGCGGAAATGGACAAGCTTGTTCGTCCGTGTCCGGCCGGAGAGCACCTCGGCGTTCGTCTTGCTCTCGCCCTCAACCAATACCTCGACAACCTGGTCCTTCAGCGCCAGGTTCTTCTTCAGGCTGATCTCGGCCATCAGATCGTTCAACCGCTGCAGACGGGCCTTCTTGACCTCCATCGGCACGTTATCCTCCATCTCCGCAGCCGGTGTGCCGGCACGCGGGGAGTAGATGAATGTAAAGCCGGAGTCGTATTCGACCTCGCGCACGAGCGACAGCGTCTCCTCGAACTGCTCGTCGGTCTCTCCCGGGAAGCCCACAATGATATCGGTTGTCAGCACAACATCCGGAATCGCCTGCTTGATCTTGCGCACAAGCTCTAAGTACGTCTCGCGGTTGTACTTGCGGCTCATCCGCTTCAGAATCTCGGAGCTGCCCGACTGCACCGGCAGATGGATGTGCTCGACCAGGTTGCCCTTGGCGGCAAGCACCTCGATCAGATGGTCGTCGAAGTCGCGCGGATGGCTGGTCGTGAAGCGCACGCGCGGAATAGCGATCTTCTGGATATCGGCCATCAAGTCGCCGAACAAGTACTTCATATCGGCGAAGTCCTTGCCGTAGGCGTTGACATTCTGGCCGAGCAGCGTGATTTCCTTGAAGCCCTGCCGCGCCAGCTCGCGCACCTCGTCAATGACGTCCTGCGGGCGGCGGCTTCGCTCCTTGCCGCGCGTATAGGGGACAATGCAGTACGTGCAGAACTTGTCGCAGCCGTACATAATATTGACCCAAGCCTTCATGCCCTCCCGCTTCTTCGGCAGGTTCTCGATAATGTCGCCTTCCTTGCTCCACACTTCGACGACCATTTCCTTGTTGAAATAAGCGTCACGCAGCAAGTAGGGCAAACGGTGTATGTTGTGCGTCCCGAAGATCACGTCCACGAACGCATGCTTCTGGAGAATTCGGCTCACTACCGATTCTTCCTGCGACATGCAGCCGCACACGCCTAGAATCAGATCGGGATTCTCGGTCTTCAGCGTCTTCAGGTGACCCAGCTCGCCGAACACCTTGTCCTCCGCATTCTCGCGAATGGCGCATGTATTCAGCAGGATGACGTCAGCCTTCGTGCGGTCTTCCACGAAGCTGTACCCCATCGCCTCGAGCATACCCTTGATCGTTTCCGTGTCATGCTCGTTCATCTGGCAGCCGTATGTCGTTATATGATAAAATCGGCCATCGCCGAAACCCTTCATCTCTTCAGGTACTTCTGTATCGTAGAGCACCTGCACTTCTTCCTTGCCGCGGCGCTTCTCTTCCTTGTAGGAAGGCTCCGAGACGATATGAATATCGCGTCCGGCAATGCGGATGCGCTTGCCATTCTCATCTTCGCTCAACACTTTTGCGTTGGAAAAATCGAAGTATTTGCTGTAATCCTTCGTCTCTTTGGCCATACTCCTCACTTCCCTTCTCGTCGAACTCATTCCATCATTATAGCATGATCACAGTCGATAATCTATGGAAAGAGTGAGGAACTCTCGTGAAATCCCTTGACAAATCCGTATTGGACAAAATTAGGACAAAATTTCGCCCGCATCGCCTGTCTTGCAGCCGGCGGAATTGGCTTCATCCGTATCGATATGCATATCCAGCGCGAAGCTGTCGGACACCCGGGCAACGACATCCTCGAAGACCAGCGGACGCTCTCCATTCACGCGAACCCGCAGCAGATCGCCGTTCGCAATGCCCCACTTGGCCGCATCCGATGTGTGGAAGTGGATATGCCGCGCTGCCACAATGACTCCTTCCTCCAGGACGACCTCTCCCTTCGGTCCTTTCACGGTCACGCCAGGACTGCCCGCGATATTGCCGGACTCGCGCACAGGCGCCGGGACGCCGATCGAGAAGGCATCTGTACGGGATATTTCGATCTGTGTCTTGCCGCGAGCCGGTCCAAGAATGCGCACTTTGGGAAAAGAACCTTTTGGCCCTACGACCTCGACGGTTTCATTTGCTGCAAATTGCCCCGGCTGGGAAAGCTCCTTCAGTACGGACAGTTCCGCCCCGTCGCCGAACAAGATCGCAATATGCTCCTTCGACAGATGAATATGTCTGGCGGACACGCCAATCGGCACTTGCTTGCTCTCCATGCAAATCCACACCTTTCGCGTCGAATTGTCTCTTTCTCTCAGTATACCCTATTCTGCCGGTGAAACAAAAAAAGAGGCACAAGAGCCTGTCGCTCTCATGCCTCCCTCTTATACGCTTAGCGGAACTCCGCTACCAGCTTGTTGAATTCATCCTCAGTGATCGTCAGATCCTGCAAGGCAAGCCCTTGTTCGCGGAAGCCCTTAACTTGGTTCTCGTAGCTTGGACGCGACTTGTCCTGATAGATCAGACCGCAAGCCAGGCTGTTCGTCTCCATGATCTTGGACATCGCCATCACGCGGTTAGACGGATCATAATCAGATGATTCGTCGAGATCGACGATATTCTCCTTGAACCAGTCGTACGTGTTAATCTTGTTGAAAGTCACGCACGGGCTGAACACGTTGATGAAGGAGAAGCCCTCATGCTTCATGCCTTCCTCAATCAGCGAAGTCAGCTGCTTCAGGTTGCTGGAGAAGGATTGGGCAACGAAAGAGGCTCCTGCAGCCAGCGCCATCTCCAGCGGGGAGAGCGCGGACTCGATCGAACCAGCCGGCGTGCTCTTCGTCTTGAAGCCGAATGCGCTTCGCGGCGAGGTTTGGCCCTTCGTCAAGCCGTAAATCTGGTTATCCATCACGATATAGGTGATGTTGATATTGCGGCGGATCGCATGGATCGTGTGACCCATCCCGATTGCAAAGCCGTCGCCGTCGCCGCCGGAAGCAATGACGGTCAGCTCGCGGTTGGCCATCTTGAGACCTTGCGCGATCGGAAGTGCGCGGCCATGAATGCCGTGGAAGCCGTATGCGTTAATATAGCCGGAAATACGTCCAGAACAGCCGATGCCGGAAACTACCGCCAGATCCTCGGGCTCCAGGCCAACGTTGGCCGCTGCCCGTTGAATCGCTGCCTGAATGGAGAAGTCCCCACAGCCGGGGCACCAGTTCGGCTTCACCTTGTTACGGAAATCTTTAAATGTCGCCATCTTACATCAACCCCTTGGAATGGTTATACACTTCTGCCGGAAGGAACGGATTGCCATCATATTTCAACAAGCTGTTGAGCTTCTCGGCCTGCCCGACATGCAGCTTGATTTGGTCTCGCAATTGCCCTGTCGCGTTATTCTCCACGACAAGCACCCTCTTCGCTTTGTCCATCTGCTCCTTCACCAGCTCCGTCGGGAACGGGTGAATCAGGCGAATCGTCATATGATTCGTCTTGATGCCGTCGTTCTCCAAGCGGCCGCGCGCTTCATCGATGGTGCCTCCGAGCGAGTTCATGCTGACGATCAGAAGGTCTGCATCGTCATAAGGCGCATCCGCTTTGATCGGATCGGTCACCTGAATGTGATTGAGCTTGCGCAGACGCTTATCCATCATATTCTTGCGGTTGACCGCATTCTCGGACGGTCTGCCTTCCTCGTCATGCTCGACGCCTGTCACGTGATGCAGGCCGTTCTTCGTGCCCGGCAGAACCCGCGGCGAGATGCCGTCTTCCGTAACGGCGTAGCGCTTGAACAGCTGGTCATCGCCTGCTGGCTCCGGATTGCTTACGAGATAGCCGCGATCAATCTTGACACGGCTGAAGTCAAGGTTCTCGGCCGTTTGCTTGCCGAGCGCAAGCTGCAGGTCGATCAACAGAATAACCGGACATTGATATTTCTCAGCCAAGTTGAACGCTTCAATCGCATCGTAGAAGCACTCTTCCACCGTGCTTGGCGCAAGGACGATCTTCGGAATTTCCCCGTGCGTGCCGTAGATCATCGCATTCAGGTCGCTCTGCTCCTGCTTCGTTGGCAAGCCCGTGCTTGGACCACCGCGCATCGTGTTCACAATGACAACCGGCGTCTCGGTCATGCCGGACAGCCCGATCGCTTCCATCATCAGCGACAGACCTGGACCAGCCGATGCCGTCAATGCCCGCACGCCGCCATAGTTGGCGCCAATCGCCATCGTGACGGCAGCGATTTCGTCTTCGGTCTGAATGACTGTGCCGCCGTATTCCGGAAGACGCTTGATCAAATACTCCATGATTTCAGAAGCAGGCGTAATCGGATAGGCCGGCATGAAGCGGCAGCCCCCGGCAAGCGCACCCAGGCCGATGGCATCGTTGCCGATGATGAACAAGCGGCCTTCGCCGTCGCCTTCCGCCAGCTTGAATTCGTCAAGCGAAGCTTCTGCGGCGTCCAGAATAAACTGGGCGCCTCTTGCAACCGCTTCACAGTTCTTCTCTACGACTGCCGCGCCCTTGCGGCCGAATTCTTCTTCCACAACCTTCTGCACGATGCCCACATCGAGGCCGAGCACGGCAGCGGAAGCGCCCGTTGCCACCATGTTCTTCATCAGCGAAGTGCCGAGCTCCTCGGCAATTGCAGTGAACGGCACAGCAAACAGCCGCGCATCGATTCCTTCCGGGAGCTCCGGATTGAACTTGGCGTCAGCAATCACCACTCCGCCTTTGCGCAGCTCGTGAGCGTTCAGATCAATGGTTTCCTGGTCGAACGCGACCAAAATATCCAAATCGTCGGAAATCGCACGAATCGGCTTCGTGCTGATCCGGATTTTATTGTTCGTATGCCCTCCCTTGATTCGGGAAGAGAAATGCCGATAACCGTACAAATAATAGCCCTGGCGGTTCAAAGCGGTAGAGAAAATCCGGTCGGTACTCTCCAGCCCTTCCCCTTGCTGTCCACCGATCTTCCATGACAACTGGCTAATCACAACGTCCACTCCTTTAATGATCGATCGTTAGATCCACATCCGTTTAGACCTAGTGTAGACCAAACGGTGCTAAAATAAGTGCTGAAAACTTGGCTGATAAAAATATCTTTTCAGTGTCATCATCCATATTAAGATTTCGTTCGACAAAATGCAAGCGCATTTCCGGCCCGAACATATAGAACTTTTCGATCATATCGTTCTAACTTTGAGAACGATTCATGTCCAAGCTGTGACATTATATGCCCAACCCCCTTGCGGGACAAGGCTTGGCCCATTTTCAGCTGATCGCGTGCTAAACTTCGGGCAGGGCGGAATTGAAAAATTGTCGTGCATTTTCCCATAAAAAACCCCTCACTTGCGTTTCGCTGTACCGGCGCAGCAGCGCCTCGATCAGCTGCGGATAGCAGCCGGCGTGCTCCAGGCCGCGCACCCATTCATTGATGCCGTCGAAATCCGAGCCGAAGGTCAGCTGCCGTTCCCCGCCCAGGCCGCACACATGCTCCACATGGCGCAGCACATCATCGATCGCAGCCCCGCTGCCCTTGCGAAGGAAATAGGGCACGAAGGTCAAGCCCATAATGCCGCCCTGGCGGAACAGCGCTTCAATCTGGTCATTCTTCAAATTGCGCGGATGCGGACAAATCGCGTATGCATTCGAATGAGAAGCGTAAAAAGGCCTGCGGCTCATCTCGCACAGCTCCCAGAAGCCCGTTTCCGTCAAGTGGGACACATCCACTATCATGCCCAATTGGTTGCACTCCCGAACAAATTGCTTCCCCTTCACCGTAAGCCCGCCCTGACGAGGCTCTCTAACGCCGTCAGCGGCCCAATTGGCGTAGTTCCAAGTCAATCCTACCGCACGCACGCCCAGATCGAACAGCGCCCTTAGATAGGCTGTACGGCCTTCTATGACGTCTGCGCCTTCAAGCGTCAGCATCGCACCGGTTCGCAATAAATCCTTACTAAGCTCTTCCACATCCTTCTGCGAACGAATCGGCATGAAAGCCGGATCAGCCAGTATGCGTTCCTGGAACAAGCGCACCGATTCCAAGGCGTCATCCATCGTCGGCTTCGGCTTTCGATCGCACAGAAATATCGCGAACGTCTGCATGCGGACACCGCCGCTCCGCAAACGGGCGCGATTCGCATCCAAACCGGGATCATCGAAGGTCAGCTCCGGACGTTCCAGCAGCTTCGCCAGCACATCGCAATGTCCATCCCATACATGCATCCGATCCAACCGCCTCCCTTCAGGAAATAAGCAAAAGAAAAAACCTGTTCACCAAGTAAACAGGCACTTCACGAAAAAGCATCTATGTCGGCTTATCTCGGTTCCACGATCAGCTTGATAGCCGTGCGGTCCTCTCCGTCGATCACAATGTCCGTGAACGCAGGAATGCAGATCAAGTCCACACCGCTAGGAGCCACAAACCCCCGGGCGATGGCAACAGCTTTGATCGCTTGATTCAACGCGCCGGCCCCAATGGCTTGCAATTCAGCGCTTCCCCGCTCGCGCAGCACACCAGCCAAGGCGCCAGCAACAGAATTCGGATTTGATTTACCGGAAACTTTCAATACTTCCATGAAAAGTACCTCCCAGGGAATGATGAGTGTTTGGATTCCAGTATCTATATTTATTCGAGGATCCCTGAGAAAATTCCTTCAAGAAAGCGCTTCTACTCGTAAATAAATTCGTCTTCCCTCTTGCGGATCAGCTGAATCGAACCGGCTCTGCCCGTCGCATCGTCGATCTCCGTCAGCACGGCATGGAATTGCCACGGCCCTTCATCTGCTGTAAAGCGCGCAGGCAGACCGGTCAAAAAGCGGTGCATCACAGCCTCCCGCTCCATGCCGAGTACGCCCTCATGCGAACCGCACATCCCTACATCCGTCACATAGGCAGTACCGCCGGGCAGCACCCGTTCATCGTGGGTTTGCACATGCGTGTGCGTGCCGACGACGACCGAAGCGCGACCGTCCAAATACCAGCCCATGGCGATCTTCTCGCTAGTCGCCTCCGCGTGGAAGTCGACGAATACGCAGCGAGTCTCCGTACCCAACTGTTCGAGCAATGCATCCATCGTGCGAAAAGGACAATCGAGCGGCGGCAGGAAGGTTCGCCCCTGCACATTGATTACAGCGAGCGACTTCCCCCGCTTCTTCAGTACCATCATCCCTTGGCCCGGCGTTCCCGGAGGGAAGTTCGCGGGCCGCACGAGCCGGCTTTCGCTATCAATGAACTGAAAGATGTCCTTATTGTCCCATGTATGGTTGCCCATCGTCAGCCCGTCAGCGCCCCACGAATAGAAATCCCTGGCCAAAGCTTCGGTCAGGCCCTTCCCGCCCGCAGCATTCTCGGCATTGACCAGCACGAAATCCGGTTGATGCTTTTGCTTGAGCGCGGGAAGCATGCGCCGCACCGCCTCTCGTCCCGCAGAGCCTACGACATCGCCGATAAATAGTACCTTGATAATGCACTCCTCCTCATGATTTCAACCTACTGTTTTTATGCGCCAGACGCAGAAAAAAGTGGCCGTTGGCCACTTTTCCTGTTAGCTTGTAACGGCAATGCTGTGCCGAATGCTATGCTTATTTCGCATATTCGACGGCCCGGGTTTCCCGGATGACCGTCACCTTGATATGACCCGGGTAATCGAGCTCGCCTTCGATCCGCTTCGTAATGTCGCGGGCCAGGCGGAACGCTTCCGCGTCGTCGATCTTCTCCGGTGTGACCATAACGCGAAGCTCGCGTCCGGCTTGAATCGCGTACGACTTGTCGACGCCTTCGAACGATTCGGAAATCTCCTCCAGCTTCTCCAAGCGCTTGATGTACGTTTCCAGCGTTTCGCGTCTTGCTCCCGGACGCGCGGCAGACAAAGCATCGGCAGCGCCGACCAATACAGCTATTACCGAAGTTGCCTCCGTATCGCCATGATGCGATGCAATGCTGTTAATCACAACCGGATGCTCCTTGTACTTCTTGCCGATTTCCACGCCAATTTCCACGTGGGAGCCTTCGACTTCATGATCCAGCGCTTTGCCGATATCATGCAAGAGCCCTGCACGCTTGGCGAGTGTGATGTCTTCGCCCAATTCACCAGCCATCAACCCTGCCAAATGTGCAACCTCGAGCGAATGCTTCAATACGTTTTGGCCGTAGCTTGTACGGAAACGGAGTCGACCCAAAATTTTGATCAGATCCGGATGAAGCCCGTGCACGCCGATTTCGAAGGTCGCTTGCTCGCCGTACTCGCGGATGCGCTCATCCACTTCCTTGCGCGACTTCTCGACCATCTCCTCGATTCGCGCCGGATGGATGCGGCCATCGGCCACCAGCTTCTCCAGCGCTGTACGCGCAATTTCCCGGCGAATCGGGTCAAAGCCCGACAGAATGACCGCCTCCGGCGTGTCGTCAATGATCAGGTCTATGCCTGTCAGCGTTTCCAGCGCCCGAATATTGCGGCCTTCCCGGCCGATAATGCGGCCCTTCATCTCTTCATTCGGCAACGCCACAACCGATACGGTTGTCTCGGCTACGTGGTCTGCGGCGCAACGCTGAATCGCGAGCGAGATAATGTCGCGCGCGCGCTTGTCCGCTTCCTCCTTCGCCTGCTGCTCCAGGTCCTTGATCAACTGGGCGGTTTCGTGGCGCACTTCCTGCTCCACATTGCCCAATATAATTTTGCGGGCGTCCTCGGTCGTCAGACCCGAGATCCGCTCCAACTCCGCTACCTGGGTGCGGTAAAGTTCATCGATTTGTTCTTGTGTCTCTTCAATCCGTTTCTCTTTGTTGGCAATTTTTTCTTCTTTACGCTCCAAAGATTCTAATTTCTTATCCAGCGATTCCTCTTTCTGAAGCAATCGCCTTTCGAGACGCTGCACCTCATTGCGTCGGTCGCGAATGTCCCGCTCAGCCTCAGCCCGGAGTCTATGAACCTCGTCCTTTGCTTCCACGACAGTGACTTTCTTCAGCGCTTCTGCATCCTTGCGGCCTTGCTCCACGATCTGCTCAGCCCTGGCCTCCGCACTGGCAATTTTCGCCTCGGCAAGGGACTTCCGGATAAAATAACCAATCCCAAAGCATAAAGCGCCAACTACGAGAACAATCAAGAGCACGATGATTGGATCCACCTGCTCACCTCCTCGTCATTCCCTTTGCAAGATGCAAGCGAATGTGTTGGTTGTCATAAAAAGCTTTGGTTTTCAAAATTCATTTGATTACGTTTTCTTGCGCATGACAATGTGTCCGTCCGCCAACGCAGCAGTTCACGCCGCATGGCGATGTCCGTCCGACAATCGTTCGCCTGTGAAACTTGTCGGAATTTCTTAGATGCAGGCGAATGTGAAAATGGGCGAAAGATTACCTGCAGAAAGAAAAAAACTGCAGGGACTTCCAGCACAAGAATGTGAATAGAAGTACTTACATATTGTATCTTTTGTAAATTCAGATTGTCAAGATGAATGAATAGGGAGATTTGTAAATGAGGGAATTATGCCTGCAGCTGCAAGAGGGGGATTGCCGAATTTGTCGAAGCTTGCGGGGCGTCGAGCGGCTATTCCCAATCCAACTCGCCCGCATCCGCCTCTTCCGCTTCTTCCATATAGGCGCGCAGGCTGTCCCGAATGAGCGCGGAATCGAAGCCCTTGCGGTACAAGAATGCGGCCATTTTCTGCTTGCGGACTCGCGTGTCTCCCTTCAGAGCGGGCCACTTCTTGCGAATCCAGTTCAACGCATTGTCCCGTTCCTGCTGCGTATTCGTCTCGGCCAGAGCGTCCGCTATATCGTCCTGCTCTATTCCGCGCTGCTTGAGCTCCTGCTCGATCAGCCGCTTTCCCTTGCGCTGGATGCGGGAGCGGTGTGAAGTCAGCTGTCTGGCGAACGCCCGGTCATCCATCATGCCAAGCTCGCGGCATCGGCTTACCGCCTGCAGGATGATCTTCTGGGCGTATCCCTTCTGCTTGAGTCCCTGCACCAGCTCTTGCTCGGAACGGGCGCGCACGGACAGCCAGCGCAGCGCCTGCTGAATCGCCTCCTGCGCGGATTCCTCCTGCCGAATGCGGCGGATCGTCGACGCATCAAGCGTCTCCCCCTTCAGCAGCCGATACTTGACCAGCACGTCCTCGTGAACGTCCAGCTGTCGGCCGTCTTCCAGGTGGACACGATATTGTCCCTTCTGCTTGCCGTCGGCTTCCACCGCCGTAATCGTAACCCCTGCCCCGCTCATCCCGCTGCCTCCAGTCTCTTCGCTAATTTAGCGCACAGCTAGCTTCGTCATCGCCTTAATCAGTGGCAAATGGAAAGAAGGCGCCTCGTATGAGGCGCCTTCTTCTGCTATCATTCATTTACTCGGACAGCAAAAGCTCTTCCTCTGCCTCATCGTCCACGTCCGGTTGACCCTTCTGCGGAATCAAGCTGACGGCCTCGCGAATTCTCGTTTCAATTGTATGCGCAACCTGCGGATTATCCTTCAGGAACTGCTTGGCGTTCTCACGACCTTGTCCAAGCCGCTCTCCTTCGTAGGAAAACCATGCGCCGCTCTTGTTGATAATGTCCATCTCGACACCGATGTCAATGATGCTGCCTTCCTTCGAGATGCCCTCGCCATACATAATATCGACATCCGCCTGCTTGAACGGCGGCGCCACCTTGTTCTTGACGACCTTAATGCGCGTGCGGTTGCCCACAACATCGTTGCCCTGCTTGATCGATTCCACGCGGCGCACGTCGAGCCGCACCGTGGAGTAAAACTTCAGCGCGCGTCCACCCGGCGTAGTCTCCGGATTGCCGAACATGATGCCGACCTTCTCCCGCAGCTGGTTAATAAAGATCGCAATCGTCTTGGACTTGCTGATCGCGCCGGACAGCTTGCGCAGCGCTTGCGACATCAGACGCGCCTGCAGGCCGACGTGGGAATCGCCCATCTCTCCCTCGATCTCTGCCTTCGGAACGAGAGCCGCTACCGAGTCGATGACGATAATGTCGACCGCGCCGCTGCGTACGAGCGCCTCGGCAATTTCCAGTCCTTGCTCGCCCGTATCCGGCTGCGCAAGCAGCAGCTCGTCAATGTTCACGCCCAGCTTGCTGGCATAAACCGGGTCGAGCGCGTGCTCCGCGTCGATAAAGGCTGCTTGTCCGCCCGCCTTCTGCGCCTCGGCAATCGCATGCAGCGAGACGGTCGTCTTACCGGACGATTCCGGCCCGTATATTTCAATAATCCGGCCTCGGGGGAATCCGCCCACCCCAAGGGCAATATCCAGGGCAAGCGCGCCGCTGGAGACCGTCTCCACCTGCATATGGGTGGATTCCCCCAGCTTCATGATCGATCCCTTGCCAAATTGCTTCTCAATGTTGCGTAACGCCATATCCAATGCTGCGCGACGGTCCGTCAAGAAACTCACATCCTTCGCTCATAATAAAATGGGAGTATTGCGCCCAGAATCGAACATACATTCGATTAAAGGTTCAAAATAAAACCGCAACAAAGATTCATTCAGCTTTGTTACGGTTCTTCCGTATACTCGTATTATAGTGCAACCGCTCCAAGAAATCAACCCTTAACCAATCGCTTTGTTACTATTCCGTGATAATGTCATACCATAACTGTTCTGAGATAATGTCACTATGGGACAGGAGATAGTGACATTGACCAAAACAGAATTAAAAAAGGTACTTGTGGTAGAGAAAATCCTCGAAGGACACA